>NZ_JBEYKR010000046.1:0-45819 GCF_040703535.1 Streptomyces sp. NPDC007346 | reverse complement strand
GCACAGTGCTCGCGCGCTGTGCCGCATGCCCGCCCGGCTCCGGTGACAAGCCTAAAGCGTGAGCTCGGGAGAGTTACTCGCCCTTGGCCTTCGCGATGATCTCCTCGGCGACGTTCCGCGGAACCTCGGCGTAGGAGTCGAACTGCATCGAGTAGCTTGCGCGACCCGAGGTCTTGCTGCGGAGGTCTCCGACGTAGCCGAACATCTCCGAGAGGGGCACGAGGCCCTTCACGACGCGAGCGCCGCTGCGCTCCTCCATGGCCTGGATCTGGCCACGGCGGGAGTTGAGGTCGCCGATGACATCGCCCATGTAGTCCTCGGGCGTGGTGACCTCGACGGCCATCATCGGCTCGAGGAGCACGGGAGAGGCCTTGCGGGCACCCTCCTTGAACGCCTGCGAACCGGCGATCTTGAAGGCCAGCTCCGAGGAGTCGACCTCGTGGTAACCACCGTCGAGAAGGGTGACGCGGACGCCGACCATCTCGTAACCGGCCAGGATGCCGAACTGCATGGCTTCCTGAGCGCCCGCGTCCACCGAGGGAATGTACTCGCGGGGGATGCGGCCACCGGTGACCTTGTTGACGAACTCGTAGGAGGCGTCGCCACCCTCGATGGGCTCGAGGGCGATCTGCACCTTCGCGAACTGGCCGGTACCACCAGTCTGCTTCTTGTGCGTGAAGTCGATGCGCTCGACGGCCTTGCGGATCGTCTCGCGGTACGCGACCTGCGGCTTGCCGACGTTCGCCTCGACGCGGAACTCGCGCTTCATGCGGTCGACGAGCACCTCTAGGTGGAGCTCGCCCATACCACCGATGATGGTCTGGCCGGTCTCCTCGTCGGAGTGCACCTGGAAGGAGGGGTCCTCCTCCGAGAGGCGCTGGATGGCGACACCCAGCTTCTCCTGGTCACCCTTGGACTTGGGCTCGATGGCGACCTGAATGACCGGCGCCGGGAAGTCCATGGACTCCAGGATGACCGGGTTCTTGTCGTCACACAGCGTCTCACCGGTGGTGGTCTGCTTCAGGCCCATGACGGCGACGATGTCGCCGGCGCCCACCGAGGGGATCTCCTCACGCTTGTTCGCGTGCATGCGGTAGATCTTGCCGATGCGCTCCTTCTTGCCCTTGACGGAGTTCAGCACCGCGGTGCCGGCCTCCAGGCGACCGGAGTAGATCCGGACGAAGGTGAGCTTCCCCAGGTGCGGGTCGCTCGCGATCTTGAACGCCAGGCCGGAGAACGGCTCGTCGTCCGAGGGCTTGCGCTGGATGACCTTCTCCGGGTCCTTCGCGTCGTGGCCCTCGATGGCCTCGACGTCCAGGGGAGAGGGCAGGTAGCGCACGACCGCGTCGAGCAGGGGCTGGACGCCCTTGTTCTTGAACGCGGTGCCACAGAACACCGGGGTGACGGTGACGGAGTCGGCACTGCCCTTCGACGCCAGGGTGATGCGGCGGATCGCCTCGTGCAGCTGCTGCTGGTCGGGCTCCGTGCCCTCCAGGTACAGCTCCATCATCTGGTCGTCGTTCTCGGCAACAGCCTCAAGAAGCTTGGCGCGCCATTCGTCGGCGGCCTCCTTCTGGGCATCCGGGATCTCGATGATGTCGTACATCTCGCCCTTGGGCGCGTCCTCCGACCACACGAAGGCCTTCATCGACACCAGGTCGACGACGCCCCGGAAGTCGGCCTCGGCGCCGATGGGGAGCTGCATGACGAGCGGCACCGCGCCCAGGCGGTCGACGATCATGTCGACACAGCGCAGGAAGTCGGCACCCGTGCGGTCGAGCTTGTTGACGAAGCAGATACGCGGCACGCCGTAGCGGTCCGCCTGACGCCAGACAGTCTCGGACTGCGGCTCCACACCCGCGACACCGTCGAACACGGTGACGGCGCCGTCGAGGACGCGGAGCGAACGCTCCACCTCGACGGTGAAGTCGACGTGACCCGGGGTGTCGATGATGTTGATGGTGTGGTCGACATCGTTGAGCGGCCAGTGGCAGGTCGTCGCGGCGGACGTGATCGTGATGCCGCGCTCCTGCTCCTGCTCCATCCAGTCCATCGTGGCGGAACCCTCATGGGTCTCGCCGATCTTGTAGCTCACACCGGTGTAGAAGAGGATCCGCTCGGTGGTGGTCGTCTTCCCCGCGTCGATGTGGGCCATGATCCCAATGTTGCGGACCTTGGCCAGGTCAAGCGAAGTGGTGGCCATAAGGCTCAGTCTTCTCTCGGTCTCGATGGGGGTAACGACTACCAGCGGTAGTGCGCGAAGGCCTTGTTGGACTCGGCCATCTTGTGGGTGTCCTCGCGCTTCTTGACCGAAGCGCCGAGGCCGTTGGAGGCGTCGAGCAGTTCGTTCATGAGGCGCTCGGTCATGGTCTTCTCGCGGCGGGCGCGGGAGTAACCGACGAGCCAGCGCAGAGCGAGGGTGGAGGCGCGACCGGGCTTGACCTCGATCGGCACCTGGTAGGTGGCGCCACCGACACGGCGGGACTTGACTTCGAGCGAGGGCTTGACGTTCTCAAGCGCGCGCTTCAGCGTGATGACCGGGTCGTTGCCGGTCTTCTCGCGGAGGCCTTCCATGGCGCCGTACACGATCCGCTCGGCGGTGGAACGCTTGCCGTCGAGGAGGATCTTGTTGATCAGCGAGGTGACAAGAGGAGAGCTGTAGACCGGGTCGATGATGACCGGGCGCTTCGGGGCGGGGCCCTTACGAGGCATTCTTACTTCTCCTTCTTGGCGCCGTAGCGGCTGCGGGCCTGCTTGCGGTTCTTGACACCCTGGGTGTCAAGGGAGCCACGGATGATCTTGTAACGAACACCCGGCAGGTCCTTCACACGGCCACCACGCACGAGCACGATGGAGTGCTCCTGCAGGTTGTGTCCCTCACCCGGGATGTAGGCCGTGACCTCGATACCGGAGGTCAGACGCACACGCGCGACCTTACGGAGTGCCGAGTTCGGCTTCTTCGGGGTGGTCGTGAACACACGCGTGCAGACACCGCGACGCTGGGGCGAACCCTCGAGCGCGGGCGTCTTGTTCTTCTCGACCTTGTCCTGCCGGCCCTTCCGGACCAGCTGCTGGATCGTAGGCACTACTTCTCCGGTTTCTGTGTGCCGTTCGTGAAACTAACCTGGAACATCACCGACCCACGCGGTCGGGCGTGTCGAATACTGCAGGCTCCCGCCCTAGGGGCGGAAGTGGCGCAGATTGCGGTGGCCACTGACGAGCTCGCGGTGCGGTTGAGGACACGCACCGGAGCCCAGGCACACCCCAGGCACAAGGCTTGAGCGTACCTACCTCACGGAGCTGGGTCAAAACAAATGCTGTCCACCCCGACACGCCGGGTCCGCCGGCCATCGGCGAGGGGGCGCGGCGGAGCCCGGACTGGCGGCGCACACCCTTGCCGGATTCCGGCAGGCAAGCTGAGTGAAAACAGCCTGCTTACGGGCTGCCGCCGTACCCCATCATGCCGGACAATGCGGTCAGCCAACCAGCCAGGCCGGTCTGCGGACCGGCCTGGCCCAAGGAGGTCCCACGTGACAGCAGAGCACCGTGAGCCCGTGTCCCAGGCGCCGAGCGCCATCGAGACCGACGTCAGTCTGGCCGTCATCGAATACGGTGACGCCGCATCCGCCTACGCCCCGGCCATGACCGCCCCAGGGCTGCCGCAGTCCGTCGTCGACGACTACGCGATCGTCGTCGACGTCCTGGCCCTCGCCCGCAAGGTCCCGCTGCCCGACGTACCGCCCCTGCTCGCCGTGGGCACCCGCGCACTGCTGCGCGTCCACCACGCGCTGCTCGGCTGAGGACGAAGGACCGGGCGGCCACCCCGCTGAAGGGGGTGGCCGCCCTTTCGCGTGTACGGGGACGCGGGCGCCGGCCACCGGCCGCCGGGGAGCGGCCGTACCCCCTGTGTGCGTCCGCCTCAGCCACGTAGCCACACGCCTGAGGGCGGCCACCCCGTTGTGCACGGGATGGCCGCCCTCAGGCGTTCAAGCGACTCTCTTACTGGTTGTACGGACCGTAGTCGTAGTCCTCCAGCGGGACGGCCTGGCCGGAGCCGGTGCCGAACGGCGAGTAGTCGATGTCGTCGTAGCCGACGGCCGAGTACATCGCGGCCTTGGCCTCCTCGGTCGGCTCGACCCGGATGTTGCGGTAGCGGGACAGGCCCGTACCGGCCGGGATGAGCTTACCGATGATGACGTTCTCCTTGAGGCCGATCAGGGAGTCCGACTTGGCGTTGATCGCCGCGTCTGTCAGGACCCTGGTCGTCTCCTGGAAGGACGCCGCCGACAGCCACGACTCGGTGGCGAGCGAGGCCTTGGTGATACCCATCAGCTGCGGACGGCCGGAGGCGGGGTGACCGCCCTCGGTGACCACACGACGGTTCTCGGTCTCGAACTTCGACCGCTCGACCAGCTCGCCCGGAAGCAGCTCCGCGTCGCCGGACTCGATGATCGTCACGCGGCGGAGCATCTGCCGGATGATGATCTCGATGTGCTTGTCGTGGATCGACACGCCCTGCGAGTTGTAGACCTTCTGGACTTCGCCGACCAGGTGGACCTGGACCGCACGCTGGCCGAGGATGCGCAGCACGTCGTGCGGGTTGGTGGCACCCACGGTGAGCTTCTGGCCCACCTCGACCGGGTCGCCCTCGCCCACGAGCAGACGGGCACGCTTCGAGATCGGGAACGCCGTCTCGTCGCTGCCGTCGTCCGGGGTGACGACGAGCTTCTTGGTCTTCTCGGTCTCCTCGATCCGCACGCGGCCCTTGGCCTCGGAGATCGGGGCGACACCCTTGGGCGTACGGGCTTCGAAGAGCTCGACGACTCGGGGCAGACCCTGGGTGATGTCGTCACCGGCCACACCACCGGTGTGGAAGGTACGCATCGTCAGCTGGGTACCGGGCTCACCGATGGACTGGGCGGCGATGATGCCGACCGCCTCACCGATGTCGACCAGCTTGCCGGTGGCGAGCGAGCGTCCGTAGCAGAAGGCACAGGTGCCGACCGCGGACTCACAGGTCAGGACCGAGCGGGTCTTGACCTCCTCGACGCCGGCGCCCACCAGGGCGTCGATCAGGACGTCACCGAGGTCGACGTTGGCAGGCGCGATGACCTTGCCGTCCACCACGACGTCCTCGGCGAGCATGCGGGCGTAGACCGAGGTCTCGACGTCCTCCGTCTTGCGGAGCACGCCGTCGGCGCCCTTGACGGCGATCTTCAGCTTGAGGCCGCGGTCGGTGCCGCAGTCCTCCTCGCGGATGATCACGTCCTGCGAGACGTCCACCAGACGACGGGTCAGGTAACCCGAGTCGGCGGTACGCAGGGCGGTGTCCGCCAGACCCTTACGGGCACCGTGCGTGGAGATGAAGTACTCCAGAACGGTGAGGCCCTCACGGAAGGACGCCTTGATCGGACGCGGGATGGTCTCGTTCTTCGCGTTCGACACCAGACCACGCATACCGGCGATCTGCCGCATCTGCATCATGTTTCCTCGGGCACCCGAGTCAACCATCATGAAGATGGGGTTGGTCTTGGGGAAGTTCGCGTTCATCGCCTCGGCAACCTCGTTGGTCGCCTTGGTCCAGATCGCGATGAGCTCCTGCGTGCGCTCGTCCTTGGTGATCAGACCGCGCTCGTACTGCTTCTGGACCTTCTCGTCCTGCTCCTCGTAGCCCTTGACGATGGCCTTCTTGGCCTCGGGCACGACGATGTCGGAGATGGCCACGGTGACGCCCGAACGGGTCGCCCAGTGGAAGCCCGCCGCCTTCAGGTTGTCGAGCGTCGCCGCCACGATGACCTTGGGGTAGCGCTCGGCCAGGTCGTTGACGATCTCGGAGAGCTGCTTCTTGCCCACCGAGTAGTCGACGAACGGGTAGTCCTCGGGCAGCAGCTCGTTGAAGAGCGCACGGCCCAGGCTGGTCCGCAGCCGGAAGGTGTCACCCGGCTGGTACTCGGGCTCGCCCTCCTCGGCGACCGGCGGCACCCAGCCACGCGGCGGGATGGTGCCCACCGGGAAGCGGATGTCGACGGTGGACTGGAGCGCCAGCTCCCCGGCGTCGAACGCCATGATCGCCTCGGCCGTGGAGCCGAACGCGCGGCCCTCGCCCTTGGTGTCACGGAGCGTGCCGTCGGTGGTGAGGAAGAACAGCCCCAGCACCATGTCCTGGGTCGGCATGGTGACGGGACGGCCGTCGGCCGGCTTCAGGATGTTGTTCGAGGACAGCATCAGGATGCGGGCCTCGGCCTGCGCCTCCGCGGAGAGCGGCAGGTGCACGGCCATCTGGTCACCGTCGAAGTCCGCGTTGAACGCGGTGCAGACGAGCGGGTGGATCTGGATGGCCTTGCCCTCGACCAGCTGCGGCTCGAAGGCCTGGATGCCCAGGCGGTGCAGGGTGGGTGCACGGTTCAGCAGCACCGGGTGCTCGGCGATGACCTCTTCGAGGACGTCGTACACGACGGTGCGGCCACGCTCGACCATGCGCTTGGCCGACTTGATGTTCTGCGCGTGGTTCAGGTCCACCAGGCGCTTCATCACGAACGGCTTGAAGAGCTCCAGCGCCATGGCCTTCGGCAGACCGCACTGGTGCAGCTTGAGCTGCGGGCCGACGACGATGACGGAACGCGCGGAGTAGTCCACACGCTTGCCGAGCAGGTTCTGACGGAAACGACCCTGCTTGCCCTTGAGCATGTCGGACAGCGACTTCAGCGGACGGTTGCCGGGGCCCGTGACCGGGCGACCACGACGGCCGTTGTCGAAGAGCGCGTCGACGGCCTCCTGGAGCATGCGCTTCTCGTTGTTCACGATGATCTCGGGCGCACCGAGGTCGAGAAGGCGCTTCAGGCGGTTGTTGCGGTTGATCACGCGGCGGTACAGGTCGTTCAGGTCGGAGGTCGCGAAGCGGCCACCGTCCAGCTGCACCATCGGACGCAGGTCCGGCGGGATGACCGGCACGCAGTCGAGCACCATGCCCTTGGGCTTGTTGCTGGTCTGCAGGAACGCGGAGACGACCTTGAGGCGCTTGAGCGCACGGGTCTTCTTCTGGCCCTTGCCGGTACGGATGATCTCGCGGAGGCGCTCGGCCTCCTCGTCGAGGTCGAAGGACTCCAGGCGCTTCTGCAGCGCGGCGGCGCCCATGCAGCCGTCGAAGTACGTGCCGAAGCGGTCACGCAGCTCGCGGTAGAGCAGCTCGTCGCCCTCCAGGTCCTGGACCTTGAGGTTCTTGAAGCGGCTCCACACCTCGTCGAGACGGTCGATCTCGCGCTGCGCACGGTCGCGCAGCTGCTTCATCTCACGCTCGGCACCTTCGCGCACCTTGCGGCGTACGTCGGCCTTGGCGCCCTCGGCCTCCAGCTCGGCCAGGTCGGTCTCGAGCTTCTTGGCGCGGGCCTCCAGGTCGGAGTCGCGGCGGTTCTCGGTCTGCTGACGCTCGACGGAGACGTGTGCCTCCAGGGACGGCAGGTCGCGGGTACGACGCTCCTCGTCCACGAACGTGATCATGTACGCGGCGAAGTAGATGACCTTTTCCAGGTCCTTCGGCGCGAGGTCCAGCAGGTATCCGAGGCGCGACGGGACGCCCTTGAAGTACCAGATGTGGGTGACGGGAGCGGCGAGCTCGATGTGGCCCATCCGCTCACGACGCACCTTGGCGCGAGTGACCTCGACGCCGCAGCGCTCACAGATGATGCCCTTGAAGCGGACACGCTTGTACTTGCCGCAGTAGCACTCCCAGTCCCGGGTCGGACCGAAGATCTTCTCGCAGAAGAGTCCGTCCTTCTCGGGCTTGAGCGTGCGGTAGTTGATGGTCTCCGGCTTCTTCACTTCGCCGTGGGACCAGGTCCGGATGTCGTCCGCGGTGGCAAGGCCGATCCGCAGCTCGTCGAAGAAGTTGACGTCGAGCACTTGTCGTCAATCCCTCTTTCGGGGGTTCGAGCCCCCTCGCTCGGAAGCGAGGAAACGGGGCACTTCAGCAATGGTCTGAACGGGTCCGGGGAGAGCCGGCCGGATCACGGGGATCCGGCCGGCGAACCCGTCAGACCTCTTCGACGCTGCTCGGCTCTCGCCGGGACAGGTCGATACCGAGCTCCTCCGCTGCGCGGAAGACGTCCTCGTCCGTGTCGCGCATCTCGATGGACATGCCGTCCGAGGAGAGCACCTCCACGTTGAGGCAGAGCGACTGCATTTCCTTGATGAGCACCTTGAAGGACTCGGGGATGCCCGGCTCGGGGATGTTCTCGCCCTTGACGATGGCCTCGTAGACCTTCACGCGGCCGGTCACGTCGTCGGACTTGATCGTCAGCAGCTCCTGGAGGGCGTACGCGGCGCCGTATGCCTCCAGCGCCCACACCTCCATCTCACCGAAGCGCTGTCCACCGAACTGAGCCTTACCACCCAGCGGCTGCTGGGTGATCATGGAGTACGGACCGGTCGAACGCGCGTGCAGCTTGTCGTCGACCAGGTGGTGGAGCTTGAGGATGTACATGAACCCGACCGAGACCGGGTCCGGGAACGGCTCGCCGGAGCGGCCGTCGTACAGCTTGGCCTTGCCGGAGGGCTGGACCAGGCGGTCACCGTCGCGGTTGGGGATCGTGGCCTCGAAGAGGCCGGAGATCTCGTCCTCGCGCGCACCGTCGAAGACGGGCGTGGCGACGTTGGTGCCGGGGGCGACCTGGTCGGCGCCGATGGTCTGCAGGCGCTTGGCCCACTCGTCACCGAGGCCGGAGACGTCCCAGCCGCGGCTGGCGAGCCAGCCGAGGTGGATCTCCAGGACCTGTCCCGGGTTCATTCGGGACGGGACACCCAGCGGGTTGAGGATGATGTCGACCGGGGTGCCGTCCTCCAGGAACGGCATGTCCTCGATCGGCAGGATCTTGGAGATGACGCCCTTGTTGCCGTGACGGCCGGCGAGCTTGTCACCATCGGTGATCTTGCGCTTCTGCGCGACGTAGACGCGGACCAGCTGGTTCACGCCCGGCGGCAGCTCGTCGCCCTCTTCGCGGTCGAAGACGCGGACGCCGATGACCTTGCCGATCTCACCGTGCGGCACCTTCAGCGAGGTGTCGCGCACCTCGCGCGCCTTCTCACCGAAGATCGCGCGGAGCAGGCGCTCCTCGGGGGTCAGCTCGGTCTCACCCTTGGGCGTGACCTTGCCGACGAGGATGTCACCGGCGACGACCTCGGCACCGATGCGGATGATGCCGCGCTCGTCGAGGTCGGCGAGGACCTCTTCGGAGACGTTCGGGATGTCCCGGGTGATCTCCTCCGGGCCGAGCTTGGTGTCACGGGCGTCGACCTCGTGCTCCTCGATGTGGATCGAGGAGAGGACGTCGTCCTGCACGAGGCGCTGCGACAGGATGATCGCGTCCTCGTAGTTGTGACCCTCCCACGGCATGAACGCCACGAGGAGGTTCTTGCCGAGGGCCATCTCACCGTTCTCGGTGGCCGGGCCGTCGGCCAGCACCTGGTCGGCGATGATCCGGTCGCCCTCGGAGACGACGACCTTCTGGTTGACCGAGGTGCCCTGGTTGGAGCGCATGAACTTGGCGATGCGGTACGTGGTGTACGTGCCGTCGTCGTTCGTGACGGTGATGTAGTCCGCGGAGACCTCCTGGACCACACCGTCCTTCTCGGCCTTGAGCACGTCACCGGCGTCGGTGGCGCAGCGGTACTCCATGCCGGTGCCGACGAGCGGGGCCTCGGACTTGATCAGCGGCACCGCCTGACGCATCATGTTCGCGCCCATGAGGGCACGGTTGGCGTCGTCGTGCTCCAGGAAGGGGATCATCGCGGTCGCGACGGACACCATCTGGCGCGGCGAGACGTCCATGTAGTCCACCTCGGAGGCGGGGACGTAGTCGACCTCTCCCCCGCGGCGGCGGACCAGGACACGCGGCTCGGTGAAGCGCAGCTCGTCGGAGAGGGTCGCGTTCGCCTGGGCGATGACGAAGCGGTCCTCCTCGTCGGCGGTGATGTAGTCGACGTCGTCGGTGACCTGGCCGTCGACGACCTTGCGGTACGGCGTCTCGATGAAGCCGAACGCGTTGACGCGGCCGTACGAGGCGAGCGAACCGATCAGACCGATGTTCGGGCCTTCAGGGGTCTCGATCGGACACATGCGCCCGTAGTGGGACGGGTGCACGTCACGGACCTCGAAGCCGGCCCGCTCACGGGAGAGACCACCCGGGCCAAGAGCCGACAGGCGGCGCTTGTGGGTGAGACCCGACAGCGGGTTGTTCTGGTCCATGAACTGCGACAGCTGGCTGGTGCCGAAGAACTCCTTGATGGAGGCGACGACCGGCCGGATGTTGATCAGGGTCTGCGGCGTGATCGCCTCGACGTCCTGGGTCGTCATGCGCTCACGCACGACGCGCTCCATCCGCGCCAGGCCCGTACGGACCTGGTTCTGGATGAGCTCGCCGACGTTACGCAGACGACGGTTGCCGAAGTGGTCGATGTCGTCGGTCTCGACGACGATCTCCCGGCCCGACTCACCGATCGTCTCGGTCTCACCGGCGTGCAGCTTGACCAGGTACTTGATGGTCGCGATGACGTCGTCGGTGGTGAGCACCCCGGCGTCCAGCGGCTCATCGGCGCCGAGCTTCTTGTTCACCTTGTAGCGGCCGACCTTCGCGAGGTCGTAGCGCTTCGGGTTGAAGTAGAGGTTCTCGAGCAGCGTCTGAGCGGCCTCGCGCGTGGGCGGCTCGCCCGGACGCAGCTTGCGGTAGATGTCGAGCAGTGCGTCGTCCTGGCCCTGGGTGTGGTCCTTCTCCAGGGTGGCGCGCATCGACTCGTACTCGCCGAACTCCTCCAGGATCTGCTCGGTGCTCCAGCCGAGAGCCTTCAGGAGGACGGTGACGGACTGCTTGCGCTTGCGGTCGATGCGGACACCGACCATGTCGCGCTTGTCGATCTCCATCTCCAGCCAGGCGCCCCGGGAGGGGATGATCTTGGCGGAGAAGATGTCCTTGTCGGACGTCTTGTCGATGGAGGAGTCGAAGTAGACACCCGGCGAGCGGACCAGCTGCGACACGACGACACGCTCGGTGCCGTTGATGACGAAGGTGCCCTTGTTGGTCATGAGCGGGAAGTCGCCCATGAAGACCGTCTGGGACTTGATCTCGCCGGTCTCGTTGTTGGTGAACTCGGCCGTGACGAAGAGCGGCGCGGCGAACGTGAAGTCGCGCTCCTTGCACTCGTCGATCGAGTTCTTCGGGGGCTCGAAGCGGTGGTCGCGGAACGTAAGCGACATCGACCCGGAGAAGTCCTCGATCGGTGAGATCTCCTCGAAGATCTCCTCCAGGCCGGACTTGGTGGGGACGTCTTGTCCACTGTCCAGAGCAGCCTCGACGCGAGCCTTCCAGGCGGCGTTGCCGAGGAGCCAGTCAAAGCTCTCGGTCTGCAGCGCGAGGAGGTTCGGAACCTCGAGGGGCTCCTTGATCTTTGCAAAGGAGATGCGCAGCGGGGCGGTGCTGGCACCGTTGTTCGTATTCGCGGTCGAGGCGTTGCGCGAGGCGGCCAAGAGGGGGTCCTTCCGAGGGCTCGGACTCACTACGCGCGTACCGGTCCCACATTGGACATCCAGACATACCGTCCCGAGTCGGCCGAAAGGGCCGGGCTCGGAGAGGGTCGGTCATCGATGCTCAAAGCGTGGGCATGCCCCTGGTGACGGGCAGGAGGCAGCTAACAGGCAGCGCAAAGGGTCAGTGTAGCCAAGCGGCACACTGATGTCCAGTCGGGGTTCTCAGAGACCCACGTTGCTCTCAACAGCTGTTCTCAACTACCTCTGTGGCCGGCCCTCGCGCGGGGTGCGCTCTTCTTTACTGCCCTCTTCACCCTCGATCCATGCCTCGGATTCGGATCGAAGTGATGACGCGTCCTGAGAATTGCGCGCCTCGTGCCGTTCGTCAAGGCCCACCGGCCCCGACAAGCCCCCCGGAGCCCCTCTCCGGTCGCCGCCGGGGGCCCCTCGGGAGCCCCCTGAGCGCCCCGCGAGAGGCGCACGGCGAAGATCACCCTACTCGTCGACAGCGGAAGTTCAAGGCGGCCGCCACGGGTACGCCACAGGGCGACCACCCGGATGGGTGATCGCCCTGTGGTACGGGCGCATGACGCGCCCAGGGAGTCGGTGGACTCCCGAGGTGTTACTTGACCTCGACGGAAGCGCCGGCGGCCTTGAGGGACTCGGCAGCCTTCTCGGCGGCCTCCTTGGCGACCTTCTCGAGGACCGGCTTCGGGGTGCCGTCGACGAGGTCCTTGGCCTCCTTGAGACCCAGCGAGGTCAGCTCACGCACGACCTTGATGACCTGGATCTTCTTCTCGCCGGCGCCGGTGAGGATGACGTCGAACTCGTCCTGCTCGGCCTCGGCCTCGGCCGGGGCGCCGCCCTGGGCGGGACCGGCGACGGCGACGGCCGCGGCGGCGGTGACGTCGAACTTCTCCTCGAAGGCCTTCACGAACTCGGAGAGCTCGATGAGGGTCAGCTCTTCGAACTGCGCGAGCAGCTCTTCCTGGGACAGCTTCGCCATGACAGGCGTCCTTCCACTATTCGGCAGGTGCCGGATGTATATGTCGGCGGGCGTACGTGGAGCCCGCTGGACCGCTGAGCGAAATTACTCGGCGGCCTCGGCGGGAGCCGGCGTACCGGCACCGCCCTGCTCTTCCTTCTTGGCGCGAAGCGCTTCCGCGGTGCGGACGAACTTCGACGGCAGTGCCTGGAAGAGCTGCGCAGCCTGAGTCTGCTTGCCCTTGAAAGCACCGGCCAGCTTGGAGAGCAGAACCTCGCGGGACTCGAGGTCCGCGAGCTTCTTGATCTCATCGGCGGACAGCGCCTTACCGTCAAGGACACCGCCCTTGATGATGAGGTTCGGGTTGTCCTTGGCGAAGTCACGAAGACCCTTCGCCGACTCCACCGGGTCACCGGTGACGAAGGCAACCGCCGTCGGACCCGAGAACAGGTCGTCCAGCGTGTCGATCCCGGCCTCGTTGGCCGCAATCTTGGTCAGCGTGTTCTTCACCACGGCGTACTGGGCGTTCTCACCGAGCGAACGGCGCAGCTCCTTGAGCTGTGCCACGGTGAGACCCCGGTACTCGGTCAGCACGGCGGCGTTCGAGCTGCGGAACTGGTCCGTCAGCTCGGCTACCGCGGCAGCCTTGTCGGGCCTTGCCATGAGCGTCGGCCTCCTTCCGGGTGATGAGGACCGCTCAAAAGGGGCCGGGAAAGACGAAACGCCCCAGCACAAGTGCCAGGGCGCGGCTCGACCGGACAGAGTCCGGGAGCAGTTCCACAGTCACCTGCGCAGGTCGTCCGATCTATCGGAACCTTCGGTCACCGTCCCCCTCGCGGGAGCGCAGCGACGACCAGCGGTCTTTGGCTTCCTGTGGAGCGTACGCGACCGGGGGCGCGCCGGGCAAATCCGGCGCCGCCCACCCGGGCGCGGGAGGTTTGGGCAGAGGTCAGGAGGGGTCCGCCCCCTGCTGCTTCAGGATCTCCTTGAAGTCCACGGTGTCGGAGGCCGGCGGCTTCTCCACCAGGACGTCCGTGCCGTAGTCGCTGTAGAAGACCGTCGAGTTGAACGGGCCGATCGCCGTCTCGCCGCGCTCGGTCTTCTTCACGAGCAGGTCGTCCTTGTCGACCCAGATGTCGACGGTCTGGGTGGTGACACCGGCGGCGGAGAGCTGCTCCTTGAGGGCGGCGAGCTGCTCGGGGTCCAGCGCGCTGTTCCGCCCGGTCAGCTCCGCCACGTCGACCGTGCCGGAGTAGCGCGTCGCCGGGACGCCCCTGACGTCCTCCTGGCCGACCTTCTTGACGTCCCCCGCGGCCAGCAGGGCCTTCACGCCCTGCTCCGGGGTGCTGTTCTGCACCTGCTCCTTCAGGACGTCGCCCGCGGGCCCGCCGAGCTCCGCGAGGTCCTTGTAGGCGTACCGGATCCAGTGCTTGCCGCCGACGGTCGCCGCGAAGGCGTCGCCCATGTTGGCGTAGTACTCGTCCTTGAGATAGCGCGCCTGCACCGAACCGTCGCCGCCGCCCTGCTGAAGGGCCTCGGCCATGGTGCCGCCGGTGTAGGTGATGGTGAGCGAGCCCGAGAGGCCGTCTGCCCAGCCGATGGTGCCCGTCTGCTTCATGGAGACGGTGTCGCCCATCTCCGTGGTGCCCTCGATCCGGGCCGACTGCGCGGTGCCGGTCTTCTTCCGGATCTGCTGGAGCGCCACGACGGAGCCGGCCCCCGCCACGTCCCCGGCCGGCTTCTCCGCCGCCGGGGAGCCGCTCTCCCCGCCGCCGCCCCCGCAGGCCGCCACCGACATCAGGGCCGCCACCGCGGCCCCCGTACCCACGCGCCGTAACGTGCTCGTCCTCATACGACCGGTCCACCCCTCGTATCGTCCGTCGTCCTGTCCACCCTGGCACAGGCCACCGACAGTCACTGGCTCTCTGGTGCTTCTTCCTTCGGATACGAGGACGGGCCCCGCACCTCGAAAGGTTGCGGGGCCCGTTCACACAGAGCGCGCCTGCGACGCGGCTACCGGGTGAGCACGGTGGCTCAGACGGCGGCCGGGTCCTCCTCGACGAGGAGGTTGCGGGTGCGGTTGGCGTCCAGCGGGATGCCGGGGCCCATCGTGGTGGCCAGCGTGGCCTTCTTGATGTAGCGGCCCTTGGCGGCGGACGGCTTCAGACGCAGGATCTCGTCCAGCGCCGCTGCGTAGTTCTCCACCAGCTTGGTCTCGTCGAAGGAGACCTTGCCGATGATGAAGTGCAGGTTCGAGTGCTTGTCGACGCGGAACTCGATCTTGCCGCCCTTGATGTCGTTGACAGCCTTCACGACGTCGGGGGTGACGGTGCCGGTCTTCGGGTTCGGCATCAGACCACGCGGACCGAGCACGCGGCCCAGGCGGCCGACCTTGCCCATGAGGTCCGGCGTGGCGACGACGGCGTCGAAGTCCAGACGGCCCTTCGCCACCTCGTCGATCAGCTCGTCGGCGCCGACGATGTCGGCTCCGGCGGCTTCCGCGGCCGCAGCACGGTCACCGGTCGCGAAGACCAGGACCCGGGCGGTCTTGCCGGTGCCGTGCGGGAGGTTCACGGTGCCGCGGACCATCTGGTCGGCCTTGCGCGGGTCGACACCCAGGCAGAAGGCGACCTCGACGGTGCCGTCGAACTTCGTGGAGGCGGTGTCCTTGGCGATACGGACGGCCTCGAGCGGGGCGTAGTTACGCTCCCGGTCGATCTTGGCGTCCGCAGCGCGGAGGTTCTTGCTGCGCTTCACTTCTACTCCTGTGGTTTCAGAGTGTGGAGTCGTGGTGCGGACCAGCGCTTGGTCCTACCACTGGGGGCTACGGGGCTGAATCAGCCTTCGACCGTGATGCCCATGGAACGGGCGGTGCCGGCAATGATCTTCGACGCGGCGTCGAGGTCATTGGCGTTCAGGTCGGGGAGCTTCGTCGTGGCGATCTCGCGGACCTGGTCGGCCGTCAGCTTGGCGACCTTGGTCTTGTGAGGCTCGCCGGAGCCCTTGTCCACACCCGCGGCCTTGAGGATCAGCTTGGCGGCCGGCGGAGTCTTCGTGACGAAGGTGAAGGAGCGGTCCTCGTAGACCGTGATCTCCACCGGCACGACCATGCCACGCTGCGACTCGGTCGCGGCGTTGTAGGCCTTGCAGAACTCCATGATGTTGACGCCGTGCTGACCGAGCGCGGGGCCGACCGGCGGGGCCGGGTTCGCCGCACCGGCGTTGATCTGGAGCTTGATAAGCCCCGTGACCTTCTTCTTCTTGGGAGGCATTGCTCTCTCCGGGTCCTATGAGAGTGTTTCGCCGCCGATTCCGGTCATCCGGATGGAGGCATACCGCACAACGATAACGGGTATAGCTGTGCGACCAAAAACCCAGCAGGTCAGAGCGGCTTCGAAGCCCCTCTGACCTGCTGGGTAGGCATGTGTCCAGAAACCGGCGGGAGGCGCTAGTTCTTCTGGATCTGGTCGAAGCTGAGCTCGACCGGGGTCTCGCGGCCGAAGATCTCGACGAGGCCCTTGACCTTCTTCGAGTCGGCGTTGATCTCGTTGATCGTGGCCTGCAGCGTGGCGAACGGGCCGTCGGTGACGGTGACCGAGTCGCCCACCTCGAAGTCCAGCACCTGGACCTCGACCTTGCGGGACGGAGCCGGCTTGCCCTCGGCCTCGGCGGCCTCGCGGGCGGCCTTCTCCTCGGCCTCCGGGGCGAGCATCTTGACGATCTCGTCCAGGGTCAGCGGGTACGGGTCGTAGGCGTTGCCCACGAAGCCGGTGACGCCCGGCGTGTTCCGCACGACGCCCCAGGACTCGTTCGTCAGGTCCATGCGCACCAGCACGTAGCCGGGGAGCTTGTTCTGCCGGACGTTCTTGCGCTCGCCGTTCTTGATCTGGACGATTTCCTCTTCAGGCACCTCGGCCTGATAGATGAACTCCTCCACGTTGAGCGAGACGGCGCGCTGCTCCAGGTTGGCCTTCACGCGCTTCTCGTAACCGGCGTACGTGTGGATGACGTACCACTCGCCGGGGAGACCGCGGAGCTCTTCGCGCAGCGCGGTGACCGGGTCGACGGGGGCGGCCGGCTCGGCCTCCTCGTCGGCGGCCTCGGCCTCGACGGCTTCGCTCTCCTCGGCGGCGACGGCGACCTCGGCGTCCTCGTCGGCCTGGATCGTCTCGTCGGCCTCCACGGCCACGGCGGCGGCCTCGTCCTGACCGGGCTTCTCGGAACCAGCAGCCTCAACGATGCCGAGCTCGTCCTTGGCGGACTCGAAGGCGCCAGCCTCGGGCTCGACGGAGTCGTTCAGGTTCGGGTCAGACACGATGGCTGCTTCTTCCTGGATACAAAGGGGTGGAACATGCGGTGGGGGCGCCCGTCGGACGCCTTCCGCCGGCTCAGCCGAAGACGTACTTGACGATCCGCGCGAATCCCATGTCAAGAACGGTAACAAGACCAATCATGACAACGACGAACACAATCACCACACTGGTGTATGTCGTCAGCTGGCTGCGAGTCGGCCAGACAACCTTACGGAGTTCGGCGACGATCTGGCGGTAGAACAGCGCGAGGCGGCCCAGAGGACCCTTCTTGCCGCGCTTGCCGCCCTTCCGAGTCTTCTTGTTGGACTCGGGGGATTCATCCTCAGCATCAGGCATGTCGATGGAGCCCACGGCGTCCGTCACGCTACTCACCTGATTCCGGGTCGTGGCCGTGCCGCGCCCGGTGGAGCCGCACGGCTGTGCAATGAAGTACGTACATGCGCACACATCCTGGCGAAGGAGTGTGTAGCAGGGCCGGAGGGACTTGAACCCCCAACCGCTGGTTTTGGAGACCAGTGCTCTACCAATTGAGCTACGACCCTTTGTGGTTTCCACCAACCTACCGCATCTTCCCCGGTGCCCGGGTGTGAAGACGGTGCGGCTGGTGAAGGCCAACGACAGGTGAGTGTACGTGCTCGGAGCCGATGCGTCGAACAGACAACTGCCGACCGGTCCTGTCCGGTTCCCGTACCGGTCCTGTCCGGTCCCTGAAACCCGTGTGCCGCCGGGTTTTCCGGTCTGGGAGCATGGGCCCATGAGCGCTGCAACTTCTCCGTCCGAGCGCAGGGTTTCCGCCCGCGTCGGTGCGATCTCCGAGTCCGCGACCCTCGCCGTCGACGCCAAGGCCAAGGCCCTCAAGGCCGCCGGTCGTCCGGTGATCGGCTTCGGCGCCGGCGAGCCCGACTTCCCGACCCCCGGCTACATCGTCGACGCCGCGGTCGAGGCCTGCCGCAACCCGAAGTACCACCGCTACACCCCGGCCGGCGGGCTCCCCGAGCTCAAGGCCGCCATCGCAGAGAAGACGCTGCGGGACTCCGGCTACGAGGTCGACGCGAGCCAGATCCTGGTGACCAACGGCGGCAAGCAGGCCATCTACGAGGCCTTCGCCGCGATCCTCGACCCGGGCGATGAGGTCATCGTCCCCGCCCCCTACTGGACCACCTACCCCGAGTCGATCCGTCTCGCCGGCGGTGTCCCGGTCGAGGTCGTCGCCGACGAGACCACCGGCTACCGGGTCTCCGTCGAGCAGCTGGAGGCCGCCCGCACCGAGAAGACCAAGGTCGTCCTCTTCGTCTCGCCGTCCAACCCGACCGGCGCCGTCTACAGCGAGGCCGACGCCGAGGCGATCGGCCGCTGGGCCGTCGAGCACGGCCTGTGGGTCATGACCGACGAGATCTACGAGCACCTCGTCTACGGCGACGCGAAGTTCACCTCGCTCCCGGCGATCGTGCCCGAGCTGCGCGACAAGTGCGTCGTCGTCAACGGCGTCGCCAAGACGTACGCGATGACCGGCTGGCGGGTGGGGTGGATCATCGGCCCGAAGGACGTCGTCAAGGCCGCGACCAACCTCCAGTCGCACGCCACCTCCAACGTCTCCAACGTCGCCCAGATCGCCGCGCTCGCCGCGGTCTCCGGCCCGCTGGACGCCGTCGCGGAGATGCGCACCGCCTTCGACCGCCGCCGCAACCTCATCGTGCGGATGCTCAACGAGATCGACGGCGTGCTCTGCCCGGAGCCCGAGGGCGCGTTCTACGCCTACCCGTCGGTCAAGGGGCTGCTCGGCAAGGAGATCCGCGGCAAGCGCCCGGCCGACTCGGTCGAGCTGGCGGCCCTCATCCTGGACGAGGCCGAGGTCGCCGTCGTCCCGGGCGAGGCCTTCGGCACCCCCGGCTACCTCCGCCTCTCCTACGCCCTGGGCGACGAGGACCTCATCGAGGGCGTCTCCCGGCTCCAGAAGCTGCTGGGCGAGGCCAAGGCCTGAGAAGCCCGCGGAATTGTGCCCCCGGCCGCCTCGGCCGGGGGCGCTTTTCGTCTCAGCCCCACTCCAAAGAGGAAAGCGGCTTTCGCTCCGGCCCGCCCGTGCGGCAGGATCTTCAAATGGAGCGTGATGTACGTCTGTTGCCCAAGGCCCACCTGCACCTGCACTTCACCGGGTCGATGCGGCCCACCACCCTGCTCGAACTCGCCGACAAGTACGGGGTCCATCTCCCCGACGCACTGACCGGCGGCGAACCGCCGAAACTGCGGGCGACCGACGAGCGCGGCTGGTTCCGCTTCCAGCGGCTCTACGACATCGCCCGGTCCTGCCTGCGGTCGCCCGAGGACATCCACCGCCTGGTCCGCGAGAGCGCCCAGGAGGACGTCGCGGACGGCTCCGGCTGGCTGGAGATCCAGGTCGACCCCACCTCGTACGCGCCGCTGCTCGGCGGACTGATCCCGGCCATCGAGATCATCCTCGACGCCGTGGACAGTGCGGCCCGGGACACCGGGCTGGGGATGCGCGTGGTGATCGCCGCGAACCGGATGAAGCACCCGCTGGACGCCCGGACGCTGGCGCGGCTGGCCGTGCGGTACGCGGACCGGGGCGTCGTCGGCTTCGGGCTCTCCAACGACGAGCGGCGCGGCATGGCCCGCGACTTCGACCGGGCCTTCGCCATCGCCCGGGAGGGCGGTCTGCTGGCGGCCCCGCACGGCGGGGAGCTGGCGGGCCCCTCCAGCGTCCGGGACTGCCTGGACGACCTGGACGCCTCGCGCATCGGCCACGGCGTCCGGGCCGCCGAGGACCCCCGCCTGCTGGCGCAGCTGGCCGAGCGCCAGGTGACCTGCGAGGTCTGCCCGTCCTCCAATGTGGCCCTCGGCGTCTACGAGAAGGCGCAGGACGTCCCCCTGCGCACCTTGTTCGACGCGGGGGTGCCGATGGCGCTGGGCGCGGACGACCCGCTGCTGTTCGGCTCGCGGCTGGCCGCGCAGTACGAGCTGGTACGCCGCGACCACGGCTTCACCGACGAGGAGCTGGCCGAGCTGGCCCGCCAGTCGGTGCGCGGATCGGCCGCGCCCGTCGACGTACGGGACAAGCTCCTGTCGGGGATCGACGACTGGCTGGCTAACTGATCCCCGCGAGCAGGGTGCGGGCCAGGGAGGCGGCGAACTCCTCCAAGGGCTGCGGGGGTGTTCCGCCGGGGAGCGCGTCGTAGGCGAAGGCCCGCTGGGCGCAGGCGCCGAGCAGCAGGGACGCGGCGGCGTAGGTGTCGGCGTCCGCGCGGATCCGGCCCGCGCGCTGTTCGGCGCGGAGGTAGGCGTCGAGCCCCTGGATCGGCAGGTGGGGGCCGGTGCCGAGTTGGCGCATGGCCTGTTCGTGGCGGCGCTTGAGCTGGGGTTCGGCGTACAGGGAGGCGACCATGGGGAACGTCTGCGCGTAGAAGAGCGCGGCCTGCCGGGCCACCTCGGTGAGGTTGGCCTCGACGCCGCCCTCCCCCGGGACCAGGTCACCGAGCAGCCCGCCGAGCTTCGGCAGCCGTTCCTTCAGGACGGTCACGAAGAGCTCTTCCTTGCTGGGGAAATACTTGTAGAGCGCCGCCTCCGAACAGCCGGCCGCCCGCGCGATCTCCTTGGTGGTGGTCCGGGCGAGGCCGATGGAGAGCATCAGCTCGTGGGCGGCGTCGACGATGCGGACACGGGCCGGCCTCGGCTCCATACGGGCTCCTCCACGGCTTGACGAGTGGGTGATCAGCCACTCACCCTAGGGGTGAGTGAACACTTACCCACCCTAGGAGGGCGTATGCGGCTCACGGTGTTCGGAGCGACCGGGGGCGTCGGCGGGGAGGTCGTCGGCCAGGCGCTCACGGCGGGCCACGAGGTGACGGCCGTGGTCCGCGACCCCTCGAGGCTCCCGGAGTCGCTCGACGCCCGGACCCTGCACGGGGTCGTGCGACTGGACGACACGGCGGCGGTGCGCGCCGCGGTGGCGGGGCGGGACGCGGTGCTCTCGGGGCTGGGCGCGCGAGGCCGGAAGGCGGGCGGGGTCGCCGAGCGGCTGACCGGGCGGATCATCGACGCGATGGAGGCCGAGGGCGTGCGCCGGCTGCTGCTGGTGAGCGCGGCCCCGGTCGGGCCGGTGCCGGCCGGTGAGCCCCTGGTGGACCGGTTGATGCGCAAGGCCGTCAGAGCGGCCCTGGCCGAGGTGTACGCCGATCTCGCGCGGATGGAGGCGGCGCTGGAGCGCAGCGCCACGGACTGGACCTCCCTGCGCCCTCCAAGGCTGACGGACGGGCCGTGCACGGGCGCCTACCGCAAGGTCGTGGGCGGCGCGCCCCTGAGCGGCCGGTCCATCTCCCGGGCCGATGTGGCGCACGCGATGCTGGGGCTGATCGACGACCTGACGGCCGTGAGGCAGGGCGTGGGCGTCGCCTACTGAGCCCCCTTATATGGGCGCCGTCCCCTACTGAGCTCCCTTATACAGGCGCCGTCGCCTACTGAGCTCTCTTGTACAGGCGACGCGAACGCATGAAGGGCGACGCGAACGCCTACAGGGAGACGCCGACCGTCACCGGCTCGTTGACCAGGGTGATGCCGAAGGCGGCGTGGACCCCGGCGACGACCTCACGGGCCAGCGCGAGCAGGTCCTCGGTGGTGGCCTCGCCGCGGTTGGTCAGGGCGAGGGTGTGCTTGGTGGAGATCCGGGCCGGCCCGCTGCCGTACCCCTTGGTGAAGCCGGCCCGGTCGATCAGCCAGGCCGCCGAGGTCTTGGTGCGGCCGTCCTCGGCGGAGAACGCCGGGGGCGTCACGTCCGGGCCGAGGCGCTCGTGGACCTTAGCCAGGAAGTCCTGGAACGCGGCCGCGTCGAGGATCGGGTTGGTGAAGAAGGAGCCCGCGGACCAGGTGTCGTGGTCGTCCGGGTCCAGCACCATGCCCTTGCCGGCGCGCAGCTTCAGCACGGTCTCCCGGGCGGCCGTCAGGGCGACGCGCTCGCCCTGCTCGACGCCCATGGCCCTGGCCGTCTCCGGGTAGGCGAGGGGCGCGGAGAGACCGCCCGCCTCCTCCAGCGCGAACCGGACGCGGAGCACCACGAATCGGTCGGGGTCCGCCTTGAAGCGGCTGTGCCGGTACGAGAAGGAGCACTCCGCGTTCGGAAGGGTCACCGTCTCCTGGGTCTGCCGGTCGTAGGCGACGACCTCCGTGATCGTGGAGGAGACCTCCTGTCCGTACGCCCCGACGTTCTGGATGGGCGTCGCGCCGGCGGATCCGGGGATACCGGCCAGGCACTCGATGCCCGCGAGCCCCGCCTCCACGGTCCGGGCGACGGCGTCCGTCCAGGTCTCCCCGGCCGCCAGCTCCAGCGACGTACCGGAGAGCGCGAAGCCCTTCGTGGCGATCCGCAGCGCCGTGCCGTCGAAGCCCTTGTCGCCGATGACCAGGTTGGATCCGCCGCCGATGACCAGCAGCGGGGTGCCGCTCGCGTCGGCCTCGCGTACGGCGGCGACCACCTCGGCGTCGGTGGCGGCCGTCAGGAGGCGGGTGGCGGGGCCGCCGAGCCGGAAGGTGGTCAGGGGGGCGAGGGGGGCATCGTGGAGTTCCTGCACGGGGACAAGAGTACGGTCCGCGTCCCCGCCGCTCGGGCGGGGCCACGGACCGTGGGACGCGCGCCCCGGGCCGGGGGCGTACCGCGCCGGGCCGCCGGGAACCCGCAGGGAGGCGCGCCGTACGCCTCGCGGGACGCCCGGGGCCCCAGGGGTACGTCGTACGCCTCGCGGGACGCCGTACGGCTCAGGGCCCGGTACGCCTCAGGCGAGCCGGACGACGGCCCGGGACATCCCCAGCACCCTCTTGCCTTCGCACACGGCCACCAGGTCCACCCGGACCAGGTTGTCCTCCAGCTTGGCCGCGACCTTGCCGCTGACCTCGATCAGCGCGCCCTTGTCGTCGTTGGGCACGACGACCGGCTTGGTGAACCGCACCCCGTAGTCGACGACCACGCCCGGGTCCCCGGCCCAGTCCGTGACCACGCGGATCGCCTCGGCCATCGTGAACATGCCGTGCGCGATCACGTCCGGCAGCCCGACCTCGCGCGCGAACTTCTCGTTCCAGTGGATCGGGTTGAAGTCGCCCGACGCACCGGCGTACTGGACGAGCGCCGCCCGCGTCACCGGGAACGACTGCGCGGGCAGCTCCGTACCGACCTCGACCGACCCGTAAGAGACCTTCGCCGTCATCACGCCTCCTCGGCGGCGCGCGCCACCAGCTTCGTGAGCGCCGTGACCACCAGCTCGCCAGCCTCGTCGTGCACATCCCCGCGAATGTCGAGAACGTCGTTGCCCGCCAGGGACTTGATGCTCTCGATCGTGGAGGTGACCGTCAGCCGGTCCCCCGCCCGTACCGGACGCACGTACGAGAACTTCTGGTCGCCGTGGACGACCCGGCTGTAGTCCAGGCCCAGCTGCGGATCCCGCACCACCTCACCGGCGGCCCGGTACGTGATCGAGAAGACGAAGGTGGGCGGTGCGATCACATCGGGGTGGCCGAGCGCACGGGCCGCCTCCACATCGACGTACGCCGGATGGGCGTCACCCACCGCCTCGGCGAACTCGCGGATCTTCTCCCGGCCTACCTCGTACGCCGGGGTGGGCGGATACGTCCGCCCCACGAAGGACTGGTCGAGCGCCATGCGCGCGCTACCTCCTGATGGAAAGACGAATAAGGGCACGCCCCTGTGCGGGGAGCCACCCCGTACAACGACACGAGGCCGCCCCCAGAGGGGACGGCCTCGTGTACGAGCCTGATTCAGCGCGTTTCGCGGTGCGCGGTGTGCGAGTTGCAGCGCGGGCAGTGCTTCTTCATCTCAAGACGGTCCGGGTTGTTACGCCGGTTCTTCTTGGTGATGTAGTTCCGCTCCTTGCACTCCACGCAGGCCAGCGTGATCTTCGGGCGGACGTCGGTGGCAGCCACGTGAGTGCTCCTTGGACGGACGATGGACGGATGAACGCATAAAAGAGTAGCCGATCGAAGGACCGACCCAACAATCGGCTACCGTTAGTAGCGGTGACCGGACTTGAACCGGTGACACAGCGATTATGAGCCGCTTGCTCTACCGACTGAGCTACACCGCTTTGATGATGAGTCCCCCCGCCGAAGCGGGGCTTCCCGATCACCAGAGCCCCAATGCGGAATCGAACCGCAGACCTTCTCCTTACCATGGAGACGCTCTACCGACTGAGCTATTGGGGCGAGCGATGAAGACATTACACGGTCCCCCACCGATCGCCCAAATCCGTTTCGGCACCGTGCTCCAGCCATCGGTCCGCGCCCGCACACACCCCCTGATCAGGCCTTGATCCAGCCCGCGCGCCCTTCCGGACGGGCCCCTTCCACCGGACCGGCGCGGGCACTCCGGTACGACTATTCGGCTCGCCCAGGAAGCCGCCGTGCCACGCGTCGCGGGCCCGGCCATGATCGGCGGAACACCCCTCGCGAGTCCGGACGGGACCCCCACGCCCCCTCCGGTCCCGCCCACTCCGTGTGACCCCGCACCCTCCCAGGAGCGCGATGCCCGACAGCCGGCCGCGGCGACCCGACGACGACACGCCCGGCAGCGCCGAAGCGGCCACCACCGACCCCGCCCTCGTCCTGAGCGGTGCCCGCCTGACCGACGGCCGGGCCGTCGACGTACGCCTCAGCGGCAGCCGCATCGAGGCCGTGGGCACCGCGGGCAGCCTCACCACCCGCGGCCCCCGCATCGACCTGCGCGGCTACCTCCTGCTGCCCGCCCCCGCCGAACCGCACGCCCACGGCGACACCGCCCTCACCGCCGACGGCGCCGGACCCGACGGCCCGGGGCCCGCCTCCCGCCGCGCCGAGGACATCCAGCGCCGCGCCACCGAGGCCGCCCTCCTCCAGCTCGGCCACGGCGCCACCTCCCTGCGCGCCCACGTCCGCATCGGCGACGTCCAGGGCCTCGCGGCGCTGGAGGCCGTGCTACAGGCCCGGCGGGCCCTGCACGGCCTCGCCGACCTGACCGCGGTCGCCGTCCCCCGGCTGCTCACCGGCATCGCCGGAGCCGACGGCCTCGCCATGCTCCGCGACGCCGTGCGGATGGGCGCCGCGGTCGTCGGCGGCTGCCCCGGCCTGGACCCCGACCCCACCGGCTACACGGCGGCCGTCCTGGAGGTCGCCGCCGAGCACGGCTGCCCCGTCGACCTGCACACCGACAGCGACGACCCGGCCCGCCTGGCCCGCCTCGCCGCCATGGCCGGAGGACTGCGCCCCGGGGTCACCATCGGCCCCTGCGCCGGACTCGCCCACCTCCCCCTGGAGACCGCGAGCCGGGCCGCCGACCAGCTGGCCGCCGCCGGCATCACCGTCGTCTGCCTCCCCCAGGGCGGCTGCACCGGCTCCGAACACCGTACGAGCGCCCCTGTGCGCCTCCTGCGCTCCGCCGGCGTACGCGTGGCGGCGGGCAGCGGCGCACTGCGCGACGCGGCCAACCCCGTGGGCCGCGGCGACCCGCTCGAAGCCGCCTACCTCCTCGCCTCGCAGCACGGCCTGCGCCCCGAACACGCCTACGCCATGGTCTCCACCACCGCCCGCGCGGCCCTCGGCCTGCCCGACGTCCGCGTGGAGGCGGGCTTCCCCGCCGAACTCCTCGCCGTACGCGGCGAAGGGCTGCCCGCCGTGCTCTCCCTCGCCTACAGCCGGATCGTCATCCACCGCGGCCGGATCGTCGCCCGCACCAGCGCCGTACGCGAATACCGCGACTCCGGCCCCGACACGGCCGCCGGCCCCGACCTCCCCCGCCAGGGGCGACCCGACTCCGGTGCCGGGCCCAAGAGCTGAGCACGCGGCGGCCGCCGGGCGTACGGTCGGAGGTATGCGCATTGTCATCGCAGGTGGACACGGACAGATCGCACTGCGGCTGGAGCGGCTGCTCGCCGCCCGCGGGGATGAAGCCGTAGGGATCATCCGCAACCCCCAACAGAGCCAGGACCTCACCGATATCGGCGCCGAACCCGCCGTGCTGGACCTCGAATCGGCCTCTGTGGAGGAGGCCGCCCAGGTGCTGCGCGGGGCCGACGCGGCCGTCTTCGCGGCCGGCGCCGGTCCGAACAGCGGCACCGCCCGCAAGGACACCGTCGACCGGGGCGCCGCCGTCCTCTTCGCCGACGCGGCCCAGGCGGCGGGCGTACGCCGGTACGTCATCGTCTCCTCCATGGGCGCCGACCCCGACCACCCCGGCGACGAGGTGTTCGACGTCTACCTGAGGGCGAAGGGCGCGGCGGACGCCGACGTACGCTCCCGCTCCGCGCTCGACTGGACGATCCTGCGCCCCGGAATGCTCACCAACGACGCGGGCAACGGACAGATCCTGCTGGCGGCGAAGACCGGCCGCGGCCCGATCCCGCGCGACGACGTGGCCGCCACGATCCTGGAGCTGCTGGACACTCCGGCGACGGCCGGCCTGACCCTTGAGGTCATCTCGGGGAACGTGCCGGTCGCCGTGTCCGTGAAGGACATCGCGGGCAACTGACCCTGCCCCCGGGCGCTCCGGGGGCTGTCGGGGCCCCTCGGGGGCTGTCGGACACCCAGGGGCTGCCGGGCGCCCCGGGGGAACTGCCGGACGCCTCGGGAACGAGGAAGCCCCCGACCAGAAGGACTGGTCGGGGGCTTCGTTCGCGTGGCGGCGCCAGGGTTCGAACCTGGGTAGGCTGAGCCGGCAGATTTACAGTCTGCTCCCTTTGGCCACTCGGGCACACCGCCTCGAACGACGCGTCGGATCTCCGCTGGTGATCTCCTTGGCGACGACGTAAACAATACCTGATGACCAGGGGTGCTCCGCCACCTCATTGGTCAGCAGCCGGAGGGTGCGGCGGTGGCTAGGCTTTGCGCTGTATCCCACGCACATTCGACGCAAGGAGCCACACGTCATGGCCGACTCCAGTTTCGACATCGTCTCGAAGGTCGAGCGGCAGGAGGTCGACAACGCCCTCAACCAGGCCGCCAAGGAGATCTCCCAGCGTTACGACTTCAAGGGCACGGGCGCCTCGATCTCGTGGTCCGGCGAGAAGATCCTGATGGAGGCGAACGGCGAGGAGCGGGTCAAGGCGATCCTCGACATCTTCCAGTCCAAGCTGATCAAGCGGGGCATCTCGCTGAAGTCGCTGGACGCCGGCGAGCCGCAGCTCTCCGGCAAGGAGTACAAGATCTTCGCCACGATCGAGGAAGGCATCTCCCAGGAGAACGCCAAGAAGGTGGCGAAGATCATCCGCGACGAGGGCCCCAAGGGTGTCAAGGCGCAGGTCCAGGGTGACGAACTGCGCGTCAGCTCGAAGAGCCGGGACGACCTTCAGGCCGTGCAGGCGCTGCTGAAGGGCCAGGACTTCGACTTCGCGGTGCAGTTCGTGAACTACCGGTAGGGCCGTTCGCGAACTACCGGTAGGACCGTTCGTGAACTACCGGTGCGGCGGTTCGTGAACTGCTCGTAGGGCGATTCGTGCGCCTGTGGGGGCGCTTCGTCGGGGGCACGTCTCGACGAAGTGCCCCTTCGCGTTCCGGAGGCGCGCCTGGCTCCGTGCTCCGTGTCCGAAAACCGCCGGTCACGGGTAGGGGGTGCGGAGCAGACTGGCCGGTGCGGATGCGGATGCGGATGCGGACGCGGGTTCGCCGTGGTCCGGTGGTTCGGCGGTAAGGGAAGTGAGCGGTCGTGACGACGGTGTACACGCGGGTGGCGAGCCCGCTGGGCGAGTTGCTGCTGGTGGGCGAGGAGGCCGGTCCGGGCGAGGGGCTGCGGCTGGTGTCGTTGTCCGTGCCCGGACAGAAGGGCGGTGCGGTCGTCCAGGACGGGTGGCTGCGGGCGCCCGAGCTGTTCGCGGGGGTCCTCGCGCAGGTGGAGGCGTACTTCGCGGGGCGCTCGGAGCGGTTCGACGTGCCGGTCGCCGAAGGCGTGGGTACGGAGTTCCAGCGGCGCGTCTGGGAGGTGGTGGAGTCGATCCCGTACGGGCGGACCCTGTCGTACGGGGAGGTCGCCGCGCGGGTCGGGGCCTCGGGCGCGGGGGTGCGGGCGGTGGGCACGGCGATCGGGCGCAACCCGTTGCTGGTCGTGCGGCCGTGCCACCGGGTGATCGGCGCGGACGGGACGCTGCGGGGGTACGCGGGTGGCCTGGAGCGCAAGCAGTTGCTGCTGGGGCTTGAGGGGGCCGCGTGTGTGGCCCGGGTGTGAAGGGCCGATGGCCTCGGGCGGAAGGTCCTACGGGCTCGGGTGTGGCAACCGGCGGCTGAGGGTGGTGTGACGGGTGGTCTCGCGTGGGGTTCCGGCGGCTTCGGGCGGACTGTTCCCGCGGCCCCGTCAGGTGGTCGCGCCGGGCGCCGTGCACGTACCGGAGTGGCTCTCCGTGGAGCGTCGGCGGGCCTTGGTGGAGGCGTGCCGGGAGTGGGCGCGGGGGCCGGTCCCGTTGCGGCACACGGCGCTGCCGGGCGGCGGTGTGATGTCGGTGCGGACGGTGTGCCTGGGGTGGCACTGGCAGCCGTACCGGTACACGCGTACCGCCGACGATGTGAACGGCGCCCCGGTGGCCGCCCTGCCGCAGTGGCTGGTCGCGCTGGGGCGCGCGGCGGTGGCGGAGGCGTACGAGGACGAGGCTGCGGCGCGGGCGTTCGCTCCGGACACCGCGCTGATCAACTTCTACGACGACGCGGCGCGGATGGGGATGCACCAGGACAAGGAGGAGCGGTCGGACGCTCCCGTGGTGTCGTTGAGCATCGGGGCGACGTGCCTGTTCCGCTTCGGGAACACCGAGGGCCGTGGGCAGCCCTGTACGGACGTGGAGTTGGCCTCCGGGGATCTCTTCGTCTTCGGCGGCCCGTCGCGCTTCGCGTTCCACGGGGTGCCCAAGGTGTACGCCGGATCGGCCGACCCGGCCGCGGGGCTGCGGACCGGCCGGCTGAATGTGACGTTGCGGGAGACCGGGCTGGGTCCGGGCTGAGTCGGGCGGCGTAGGCCTGCGGGCGGGGCACGCCGCGGGGCCCGGTGGACGCGTGCCCACGGGCCCCGGTGTTCCGCTTCGGGTCAGCGGCGTTCGCGGGAGTTGCCGAAGAGCAGGCGGTAGAGGATCAGCAGGACCAGGGAGCCGGCGATGGCGGCGATCCAGGTCGCGGTGTCGTAGAAGTCGTTGCTGATGGGGCGGTCGAGGAAGTGGCTGGAGAGCCAGCCTCCGACGAAGGCACCGGCGATGCCGATGAGGGTGGTGCCGAAGATGCCGCCCGGGTCACGGCCCGGGAGCAGGATCTTGGCTATGACTCCGGCGAACAGCCCGAGAATGATCCAGCCGACGATGGTCATGTCGTTCTACCTACCCCTTGTTCGGTTACGGAACTCAAGACGCCGGGGAGGGGAGAACGGTTGCTCAGGCCACTGTCGGCGGGCGGCGTCAGCGGGCGGCGAAGGGCTGGTCCGTGGGGACGATCTCCTTGCCGAAGGGCAGGAGCGAGACGGGGATCAGCTTGAAGTTGGCGATGCCCAGGGGGATGCCGATGATCGTGATGCACAGGGCGATGCCGGTGGTGATGTGGCCCAGGGCGAGCCACCATCCGGCGAGGACCAGCCAGAGGATGTTGCCGACGCAGGAGGGCGATCCGGCGTCCCTGCGGTCGACGACGGTGTAACCGAAGGGCCAGAGGGCGTAGACCCCGATCCTGAAGGCGGCGACGCCGAACGGGATGCCGATGATGGTGATGCAGAGGAGGACACCTGCGAGGAGGTAGCCGAGGAACATCCAGAACCCGCACAGGACGAGCCAGATGATGTTCAGGATGGTTTTCATGGGCGGCGACCTGCCATCTGTTCCAGTCGGGCGATGCGCTCCGCCATCGGCGGATGGGTGGAGAACATCTTGGCCATTCCCTGTCCGGGACGGAAGGGGTTCGCGATCATCATGTGGCTCGCGGTCTCGATCCTGGGCTCGGGGGGCAGCGGGAGCTGTTTCGTTCCCGCGTCGAGTTTGCGCAGGGCGCTGGCGAGGGCGAGCGGGTCCCCGGTGAGCTGCGCTCCGGAGGCGTCGGCCTCGTACTCGCGGGAGCGGCTGACGGCGAGCTGGATGACGGAGGCGGCGAGCGGGCCCAGGATCATGATCAGGAGCATGCCCAGGAGGCCGGGGCCTTCGTCGTCGTTGGAGCGGCCGATGGGGATGAGCCAGGCGAAGTTGACCAGGAACATGACGACGGAGGCGAGGGCTCCGGCGACGGAGGAGATGAGGATGTCCCGATTGTAGACGTGGCTGAGCTCGTGGCCCAGGACGCCGCGCAGCTCCCGCTCGTCGAGGATCTGGAGGATGCCCTCGGTGCAGCAGACGGCCGCGTTGCGCGGATTGCGGCCGGTCGCGAAGGCGTTGGGCGCCTGGGTCGGCGAGATGTAGAGGCGGGGCATCGGCTGGCGGGCCGCGGTGGAGAGCTCGCGGACGATCCGGTAGAGCTGGGGCGCCTCGAATTCGCTGACGGGGCGGGCCCGCATGGCCCTCAGGGCCAGCTTGTCGCTGTTCCAGTAGGCGTAGGCGTTGGTGCCGATGGCCACGACGAGCGCGATGACGAGGCCCGTACGTCCGAAGAAGCTGCCGATGATGATGATGAGTGCGGACAGGCCCCCGAGGAGTACGGCGGTTTTCAGCCCGTTGTGCCGGCGGTGCACGGTACGCCCTCCAAGTGGTGCAGCAGGGGAACCCTTTGCATGGTGGTGCTCCACTCCCCCAGTGGAGCCTCCCGTACTGGTCAACGCCAGGCGAGGAGAGCTAGTTCCCTTGTGCGTGCGGGCTCAGGGCGGGGCCGTTCCGGCGTGATCCGGCCGGTTCGGACCGCCGACCCGTACGGCGTGGCGCTGGGCCGTACGGGTGTGGAGGGCGGGCCTGCGTCAGCGCTGGACGGGGAGCTTGGCGAGGGAGAGGGCCTCGGGGTCGGGCTCGACCTCGCTGGTGCAGTGGGCGCAGCGGGAGGCGACGGCGGGGATCGCGCTGAAGCACCGCGGGCAGTCGCGCAGGGCGGCCTTGATGTCGACCTCCTCCTCCTTGCTGAAGCGGTTCTGCACCTTGGTCATGGGGACCACCACGCAGAAGTAGAGGACCGCGGCGGTGATGAGGAAGGCGATGGCGGCCGCGAGGAACTTCCCGTACGGGAAGATCGCGCCCTCGACGCTGAACTCGGCCGTGCTGAAGTCGCCGACCGAGCCGGTGGCGAGGCCGATCAGCGGAGTGATGAAGGCGGTGCTGAAGCCGGTGACGACGGCGGTGAAGGCTGCTCCGACGGCGAGGCCGATCGCCATGGAGATGACGTTTCCGCGCAGGATGAAGTCCTTGAACCCGTTCAGCACTGCTCTTGCTCCTCTATGGATTTCGTACGTCCTCGTCGTGTACGGGACGTATGCAGCCACGACCTTGCCCTGCGGCGGCGGCCACGGGCAAACCGATCTTTCGCGTCCGGGGAGCGTCAGAAGAAGGTGACGGCGGCGAACCTCAGGACCATCTGCGGTGCTCCCGAGAGGAGGATGCCGGCGGTGGCGGTGAGGACGATCGCCGTGGTGAGCGGGGCGGGGGCCCGGAAACGGTGCGGCGTTCCGGAGGCCGGTGTCCCGGTGGTCGCTTCCGCGGTCTCCGGGCTCCTGAAGAGGATCGCGGTCCACTGAAGGTAGTAGTAGAGGGCGATCACCACGTTGACGGCCATGACGACGGCGAGCCAGCCGAGGCCGGCGTCGACGGCCGCGGAGAAGACGGTGACCTTCGCGAAGAGCCCGATGATGCCGGGCGGCAGTCCGGCCAGGCAGAGCAGGAAGAAGCCGAGCGCGAGGGCGGCGAGGGGGCGGGTGGCGTACAGGCCCCGGTAGTCGGCGATGCGGTTGCCGGGCTTCGTACGGGCGACTAGGGCCGCGACGGCGAAGGCGCCGAAGTTCACGACGGCGTACATGAGGGCGTACGCGACGGTGGAGCCGATCTGTTGGCCGCCGGAGTACCCGGCGGCGGCGATCGGGACGAGCAGGTAGCCGGCCTGGGCGACGGAGGACCAGGCGAGGAGCCGGACGGCGCTGCGGGCGCGGCCGGCGTTCTGGCGGAGGGCCGCGACGTTGCCGACGGTCATGGTGAGGGCGGCCAGGACGGCGACCGCGGGCCCCCAGACGTCGGCATGAGAAGGGAACGCGATGACCGTGACGAGGATGAGGCCCGAGAAGCCGACGGTCTTGCCGACCACGGAGAGGTAGGCGGCGATCGGCAGGGGCGCGCCCACGTAGGTGTCGGGGACCCAGAAGTGGAAGGGCGCCGCGGCGGTCTTGAAGGCGAAGCCGACGAGGGTCAGGACGACACCGGTCCTGGCGAGGGTGTCGAGCGCCGGAGGTACGTCGTCCAGTCGGGCGGCGATCTCGGTGAGGTGCAGGGTGCCCGTGGTCGCGTACACGAAGCTGACGCCGAGGAGCATGACGGCGGTGGCGACGACGGAGGAGAGGAAGAACTTGAGCGCGGCCTCGGAGGAGCGCCGGTCGCCGCGCACGATGCCGACGAGGGCGAAGGCGGGCAGTGAGGCGACTTCCAGGGCGACGACGAGGGTGGCGAGGTCGCGGGAGGCGGGCAGGAGGGCGGCGCCGGCCGCGGAGGCCAGGAGCAGGAACCCGTACTCGCCCGCCGGGCGCTTGCGCGTGTCGTCGAGGGAGAGCAGCGCGGTGAGGAACGCCCCGCCGAGGACGAGGGCCTGGATGACCAGGGTGAAGTGGTCGGCGGTGTAGCTGCACGCCTGGGTGCCGGTGGTGACGCAGAAGGTGGCGCGGTCGCCGGCGCGCAGGGGGATGAGGAGGACGAGGGCGGCGGCGAGCGCGGTGAGGGTTCCGTAGCCGAGGAGCTTCTTGCGGTGATCGGGGAGGAAGAGGTCGGCGACGAGGACGAGCAGGGCGGCCAGCGCGGTGAGGGTGGGGGGCGCGATGGCGAGCCAGTCGACGCTCTGGACGACGCTGGGGGCGGTGTCGGCCGCGGTGGTGAGAACGCCCTGGGCGGTGCTGAGGTCCGCGGTCACGACTTGCCTCCTGCGAGGAGCTTCTGCACGGCCGGATCGGTGAGGCCGAGGAGGACCGCGGGCCAGAGTCCGGCGAGAACGGTGAGGGCGGCGAGAGGGGTCCAGGCGGCGGCTTCGTAACGCTGGATGTCGGCGAGCTGCGGGGTGGCGGCCGGGCGGGCTCCGGTGGGCTCGGCGGTCCCGGCGGACTCGGCGGTCCCGGCGGACTCGGGCGCGTCGGTCCTCTGCGGGGCCGGGTCCGTGGTTCCCCGCGAGGCCGGGGTGCGGGGGGAGAGCTGGGCGTGGGGCGTGGGCTCGCCCATGCAGACGCGGCGGACCACGATGAGCATGTACGCGGCGGTGAGCAGGGTGCCGAACGCGCCGATGGCCATGAAGGTGCGGAACGCCGGGCGGCTGAGGCCCTCGGCGGGGCTGTAGGCGCCGAACAGGGTGAGCATCTCGCCCCAGAATCCGGCGAGTCCGGGCAGTCCGAGCGAGGCGACCGCGGCGAAGGCGAGGAGGGCGCCCAGGCGGGGGGCCCGGCCGTAGAGGGCGGCTCCGGTGGCGCCGGCGAGGGTGTCCAGGTCGGCGGTGCCGTAGCGGTCCTTGACGGCGCCGACCAGGAAGAACAGCAGGCCGGTGATGAGTCCGTGGGCGATGTTGGCGAAGAGCGCGCCGTTGACTCCGGTGGGGGTCATGGTGGCGATGCCGAGCAGCACGAAGCCCATGTGGCCGACGGAGGAGTACGCGATGAGCCGCTTGAGGTCGCCCTTGGCGCCCCTGCGGGCGAGGGCCAGGCAGGCGAGCGACCCGTAGACGATGCCGACGACGGCGAACGCGGCGAGGTACGGGGCGAACGTGTGCATCCCGTCGGGGGCGATGGGGAGCAGGATCCGGACGAATCCGTACGTTCCCATCTTCAGCAGGACGCCCGCCAGGAGCACGGAGCCGACGGTCGGGGCGGCGGTGTGGGCGTCGGGTAGCCAGCTGTGCAGCGGCCACATCGGGGTCTTCACGGCGAGCCCGATGCCGATCGCCAGAACGGCGATGACCTGCACGGATGGGGTGAGGCCACGGCCGTTGTCAGTGGCGAGTGCCACCATGTCGAAGGTGCCGCTCCTCAGCCCGATGAGGAGCAGGCCCAGCAGCATGACGACCGAGCCGAGCAGTGTGTAGAGGATGAACTTCCAGGCGGCGGCGCGCCGCTGGTCACCGCCCCAGCGGGCGATGAGGAAGTACATCGGGATGAGGACCATCTCGAAGGCGAGGAAGAAGAGCAGCAGGTCCAGGACGGCGAAGGTGGCGAGGGTGCCGGATTCCAGGACGAGGACGAGGGCGACGAACGCCTTCGGTGAGGGGCCCGCGGGCAGCTTGAAGTAGCTGTACAGCGCGCAGAGGAAGGTCAGCAGCGCGGTCAGCAGGAGGAGGGGGAGCGAGATGCCGTCGATGCCGAGGTGGATGCGGACGTCGAGTGCCGGGATCCAGCTGATGTCGGTGGTCGCCTGCATCGTGGCGGGGTGGTCGTGGTCGAAGCCGACGGCCAGGACGATCGCGGCGACGAGGACGGCGCCGGTCACGGTCACGCCGTGGCGGAGCACGGCCTGGTCGGGGTTCTTGCCCTTGAGGCCGGGTGGGGCGGGGAGCAGGGCCGCGACGGCGCCGAGGAGCGGGACGACGACGATGAACGCGAGAAGGAACTGCATCACGGACGGGCTGATATCGATCACGGTCACGACCCCGCGTTGACGTTGGCGAAGACGACGGCGGCGATCGCCAGGACGAGGGAACCGGCGAGCAGGACGCTGAGGTAGGTCTGCACGTTTCCGGTCTGGGCGCGGCGTACGGCGGTGCCGAGCAGGCGGGTGGCGGCTCCCGATCCGTTGACGTAGGTGTCGACGACCGTGCGGTCCAGGAAGCGCACCAGGCGGGCCGCCTGCTGGACGGGCCGGACGAACAGCGCCGCGTACAGGGCGTCGAGGTGGAAGCCGGTGACCGCGTGGCGGTGGAGCGGGCCCAGGAGGAGACGTCCGGGGTCGGCCGGGTCGGCGGCGTCCGCGATGGTGCCGTAGGCGGCGGTGTGGGACGTCATGGCCTCGGCTTCGACGAGGGCGGGTTCGGCGCCCGGGTGGGCGGCGACGGCACCGATGGGGGCGCGGCCCGCGAGGGCCGTGGTGTGGCGCCAGGCCCCGTAGGTGACGAGGCCGCCGACGAGGCCGACGCCGGTGGAGAGGACGGCCGTGGTGAGGGACGGGGTGAGGGCGTGTCCGTCGAACCAGTCGCCGAGCACGCCCGCGGTGAGCCCGAAGGCGATGGTGGGGACGGCCAGGATCCACAGGACGGAGGTCATGGCGAGGGGCTGCCTGCCGTGGTCGGGGAGTTCGGCGCCGCGCCCCTTGAAGGCCAGGAGCCAGAGGCGGGTGGCGTAGGCGGCGGTGAGGACGGCGGCGAGCAGCCCGGCGATCAGGATCGTCCAGCCCGCGGCGGCGGGGGCGACGGTCCGGTCCCCCAGGGCGGTGTGCTCGGCGGCGACGAGGACGGCTTCCTTGGAGAAGAAGCCGGCGAACGGCGGGATGGCGGCGAGCGCGAGGAGGGCGACGGTCATCGTCCAGTAGGCGTCGGGGATCCGGCGCGCGAGGCCGCCCATGCGGGACATGGCGGCCAGTGAGTTGGTGCCGGCGGCGTGGATGACGACGCCGGCGGCGAGGAAGAGGACGGCTTTGAACGCACCGTGCGAGATCAGGTGGAAGACGGCGGCGCCTCGGTCACCGACGGCCAGGGCGCCGGACATGTAGCCGAGCTGGCCGATGGTCGAGTAGGCGAGGACGCGCTTGATGTCGTCCTGGGCGAGGGCGGCGAGTCCGGAGCCGATCATCGTGACGGCCGCCATCACGGCGAGGACGACCAGGGCCGCGCCGGAGGCGGCGAAGACGGGGAGCAGCCGGGCCACGAAGTAGATCCCGGCGGCGACCATCGTCGCGGCGTGGATGAGCGCGGAGACGGGGGTGGGGCCGGCCATCGCGTCGGGCAGCCAGGTGTGCAGGGGGAACTGGGCGGACTTCCCGGCGACGCCCGCGAGGAGCAGCAGGGCGATGAGGGTGGGGTGGTCCAGGCCGCCGTTGGTGACGGCCGCCAGGATCTTGGTGATCCGGAAGCTGCCGGTGTCGGCGGCCAGGGCGAACAGGCCGATCAGGAAGGGGACATCGCCGAGCTTGGTGACGAGGAAGGCCTTGAGGGAGGCGGCGCGGGCTTCGGGCGTCTCCCAGTAGTGGCCGACGAGGAAGTACGAGCAGATGCCCATGATCTCCCAGCCGACCAGGAGCACCATGAGGTCGCCGGAGTAGACGACGAGCAGCATCGCGGAGGTGAAGAGGGAGACCAGGGCCGCGTAGGAGGGGTAACGGGCGTCGTCGCGGAGGTAGGCCGTGGAGTAGAGCTGTACGCAGGTGGCGACGAGCCCGACGAGGACGGCGACCAGGACCGCGAACCCGTCCAGGTGCAGGGCCAGGTCGATGGGGACGGACCCGGTGGGGGTGAGCTGGGTCGCGGCGTCGATGGCGCGGCCGCCGCCCTGGCGGACGGCGACGATCACGGCCAGGACGGTCGCGGTGAGCGTCGGCAGGATCGCCAGCGGGCGGACGAAGCCGGGGGCGGTGCGGCCGAGCGCGAGTCCGGCGGCGGCTCCGAGGAAGGGCAGGAGCGGGACGAGGGCGGCGAGGGTCGTCGTGGTCACGAGGTGGCCTCTGCGTTCGTGGTGTGCCCTGCCGTCGCGGAGCGGCCGCCGGTCGCGGCGTCGGCGGTACCGGCGGCGTCATCGTTCTCGGCGGCGCTGTCGATCTCTTCGGCGTCGTCGGTCTCGGCGGTGTCGCGGAGCCGGTCGATGTCGGAGGAGCCGCGGTTGCGGTAGACGGCGAGCACGATCGCGAGGCCGATGCCGATCTCGGCGGCGGCGATGGCGATGGTGAAGAGGGTGAGGGCCTGGCCGGAGTGGAGGGTGTCGCGGAGGTGGACGTCGAAGGCGACGAGGTTGAGGTTGACGGCGTTGAGCATCAGCTCGACGGACATCAGGACCAGGATCGCGTTGCGGCGGGCGAGGACGCCGTAGAGGCCGGTGCAGAAGAGGAGGGCGGCGAGTACGGCGGGATAGGCGAGGTGCATCAGCTCTGCTCCTCCTTGCCGCGCCGGTCGGCCGGGGCCGGGGCGGGCCGCACGGCGGTGTCCGTGTCGTGCTTGCGGGACAGGACGATGGCGCCGACGAGGGCGGCGAGCAGCAGGACGGAGAGCGCCTCGAAGGGGAGGACCCAGTTCCGGAAGAGGAAGGCTCCGGTGACGGCGGTGGAGCCCTGGGCCGGCCCTTCGAGGTCGATCCAGGTGGTGCGGAAGGCGTCCACGACGACCCAGACGAGTGCGGCCGCCGAGGCGAGGGCCACGCCCAGGGCGACCCACCGGTTGCCCGAGTCGGCGTCCGGGGAGCGGCCGATGGGGGCCCGGGTGAGCATCAGGCCGAAGAGGAGGAGGACGACGATGGAACCGACGTAGATCAGTACCTGGACCCAGGCGATGAACTCCGCGGTGAGCAGGAGGTATTCGACGGCCAGTCCGCCGAGCGCCACGACGAGCCAGAGGGCGGCGTGCACCAGTTGCCTGGTCGTGACGGTGATGACGGCGGCGCCGAGGGTGGCGAGGCCGACGAGGACGAACGCGATCTCCACACCGGTCGGGGAGAGGAAACCGGGGTGGTCGGCGGCGACAGCGAGCAAGGGGGATGCAGTGGGGAGCGTCACGGGGTTCCTCCCTTCTCGTCGGCGGCCGGTTCGTTCGCCTTCTCCTGGGCGGCGAGTTTGTCGGCCGTCTTGCGTGCGGCGGCGATCTCCTTCGGCTCCTCCGCCCCGGGGTCGAGCGCGGGCGGCTCCGGCACGGTCCACATCCACTCGCGGAGCTTGTCCCGCTCGTGGGTGAGCTCGTGGATGTCCGTCTCCGCGTACTCGAACTCGGGCGACCAGAAGAGGGCGTCGAAGGGGCAGACCTCGATGCAGATACCGCAGTACATGCAGAGGGAGAAGTCGATGGCGAAGCGGTCCAGGACGTTACGGCTGCGCTCGCGTCCGCCGGGGGCGGCGGGCGGCACCGTCTCCTTGTGGGAGTCGATGTAGATGCACCAGTCGGGGCACTCACGGGCGCAGAGCATGCAGACCGTGCAGTTCTCCTCGAACAGCCCGATGACACCTCGGGAGCGGGGCGGGAGTTCGGGCTGGGTGTCGGGGTACTGCGCGGTGACGGTCTTCCTCGTCATCGTGCGCAGGGTGACGGCGAGGCCCTTGGCCAGGCCGGATCCGGGGATCGGGGGCATCAACTGATCGCCACCTTCACGATGCCGGTGAGCGCGATCTGCGCGAGGGCGAGGGGGACGAGGGTGGTCCAGGCGAGCTTCTGCAACTGGTCCTCACGCAGACGCGGGTAGCTGACGCGCAGCCAGATGACGACGAAAGCGAGGAGGGCGGTCTTGAGGAGGGTCCAGAGCCAGCCGAGTCCGTCGGCGCCGAACGGCCCGTGCCAGCCGCCGAGGAAGAGGACGGTGGTCAGGGCGCAGAGGATGACGATGCCCGCGTACTCGGCGAGGAGGAACAGGGCGAAGCGCAGCCCCGTGTACTCGGTGTACGCGCCGAAGATGATCTCGGAGTCGGCGACCGGCGCGTCGAAGGGCGGACGCTGGAGCTCGGCGAGCCCGGCGACGAAGAAGACCAGGGCTCCGATGATCTGCCAGGGCAGCCACCACCACTCGAAGGCGTCGAGGATGCCGATGAGCGAGACCGTGCCGGCCGCCATGGCCACGGAGGCGGCGGCGAGGAGCATCGGGAGTTCGTAGGAGAGGAGCTGGGCGGCGGTGCGGAGGCCGCCGAGGAGGGAGAACTTGTTGGCCGAGGCCCAGCCCGCCATGAGCGAGCCGAGGACGCCGATGCCCATCACGGCCAGCACGAAGAAGATGCCCGCGTCGATGACCTGGCCCACCGCTCCGTCGCCGGGGCCGACGGGGATGGCCACGAGGACGAGGAGGTACGGGAGGAGGGCGATGGCGGGGGCGAGCTGGAAGACGCGGCGGTCGGCGGCGGCCGGGACCACGTCCTCCTTCTGCGCGAACTTCACACCGTCCGCGACGAGCTGGGCCCAGCCGTGGAAGCCACCTGCGTACATGGGGCCCAGGCGGCCCTGCATGTGGGCCATCACCTTGTGCTCGGTCTGCCCCACGAGGAGCGGGGCGACCAGGAACACGACGAAGACGATGGCCAGGCGGAGGGCGACGTCGAGAACGTCGTTCACTCGGTATCGCCTCCGGCGGGGTGGGGTTTGTCGGGGTTGTCGGAGTCGGGGCTGTCGGGCTCGGGCTCGGGGGTCGCCTTGTCCGTCGGCGCGGGGCCGGTTCTGGGCGCGGCGGGGTCGGGGGCGGGGCCGCTGTGCGGGGCTTCTTCCCCGCCCGCCCCTTCACGAGCCGGGGGCTCGTCCCCCGGGCCTTCGCCCCTCGGACGCCGACGGGGCTCGGAGGAGGCATCGGGGGCTCCCGAAGGCCGCCGAGGCTGAGGAGACGGCTCGCCGGGGCCCTCCGATGGGGCGCCCGGGTCGTCGAACGCCGGTTGGGCGTCGTGCCAGGGGGCGTCCGTGGCGCGGGCACGCTGGCTCGCCGAGCCCTGGGAGGCCGAGCGGGAGCGGCGCGGCGGGCGCGGGGTGGAGGCCTCCGGGGCCTGCTGCTGGCTCGCCGAGCCGTCGGCCGCGGAACGGGAGCGGCGCGGACGCGCGGCCGGGGACGACCCGGGCGGGGTACCGCCGGACGGTGCGCCTCCGGAAGGCGTGGTCGCAGGCGAAGGCTGCACGGCCTCCGGCGAGGCCGCGTCCGCCGACGCGGGCGCGGGCCCGCCGGACGTAGAAGCCCCGGACGCGGTACCGGACGGGGAAGCTCCGGACGCGGAAGGCCTGCTCCCGGGCCCCCCGGACGTTGAAGCCCCGGGCACGGAACCGGACGCCGAAGCTCCGGACGCGGAAGCCCCGCCCCCGGGGCCCCCGGGCGTGGAAGTTCCGGCCCCTGAGGGCTCGGGCGGTCCCGTCTGCGGGCGTTGCGCTGCCGATCCCTCGCTCGCGGAGCGGGTGCGCCGGGGCGGGCGGTCGGCCGCCGCCGGGCGGGCCGCGCGGCCCGGTCGGGCCGTGGCAGGGGGGAGCTGGCCCTTGAGGGGGCCCCACTCGTTCGGGTCCGGGACACCGGGGGGAAGCATCGTGCGGCGCTTGGGGCCGCCGTGTTCGGACTCTCCGGGCTCCTTCGCTCCGGGCCAGGCCTTGGCGACCCGGGCAGCGAGGACGAAGTCCTTGCGGAGCGGGTGGCCCTCGAAGCCCTCCGGCAGCAGGAGCGGGGTGAGGCCGGGGTGGTCCTCGAAGGCGACGCCGAACATCTCGTGCGTCTCGCGCTCGTGCCAGGCCGCGCCCGCGTAGACGTCGATCGCGCTGGGCAGGACGGCCGCGTCGTGCGGAACGGTGGTGCGCAGCATGATCCGGCGGACCGTGCCGCCCCCGAGGGCCGCGACGTGGGCGCAGACGCGGAAGCCGGTACCCGGCTCGTCCACGGCGCTGAGCCAGTCGAAGTAGCTGCATCCCAGCTCGTCGCGGGCGGTCCGCAGCGCGGTGATCCACTCCGTGGCGGGAACGTCGACGGTGAGCAGGTCGTAGGCGGACTCCGCCGTCGCCTCCTCACCGAAGAACTCCGTGACGGCGTCCGGCAGCCGGTCGTACGGGCGGGAGGCCCGGTCCTGACGGTCACTCACCGCTGCTCCTCCCCCGGTTCCGTCCCCGGTTCCTTCCCCGGAGCCGTTCCCTCAGCCGCCCCCGGTGTCGCCTCCAATGCCGTCCCCGCTGCCGTCCCCGGTGCCGTCGGTGCGGTGACCAGGCCGCTGCGCAGCGCCGCCGTGGAGGGGGCTCCGGAGGGGCCGGTCGTGTACCGCTCCGCCAGGGACTCGCGCGCGATCTTCTCCTGAAGCTTGAGAATGCCCTGGAGCAGCGCCTCGGGCCGGGGCGGGCAGCCGGGTACGTACACATCGACGGGGATGATCTGGTCGACGCCCTTGGTGACGGAGTACGAGTCCCAGTAGGGGCCGCCGCAGTTGGAGCAGGCGCCGAAGGAGATGACGTACTTCGGTTCCGGCATCTGCTCGTAGAGGCGCTTCACGGCCGGCGCCATCTTGTCCGTCACCGTGCCGGAGACGATCATCAGGTCTGCCTGGCGGGGGCCGGGGGCGAAGGGGATCACGCCGAGCCGGATGAAGTCGTGGCGCGCCATGGAGGCGGCGATGAACTCGATGGCGCAGCAGGCGAGTCCGAAGTTGAAGACCCAGAGGCTGTAGCGGCGGCCCCAGTTGAGGACGACCTTCATCGGTTCGGGCGCGAGCCGGGAGAGGAGGCCGAGGCGCTTGGGCTCCGGGAGGAGCACCGGCTCCGGAACGGCCACCGCCTGCGGGTCGGCGGAGGGCACGGGCTGCTGCGACGCGGAGGCCGGCCGGCTCGTCAGGCCCATGTGAGGACGCCCTTCTTCCATGCGTAGAGCAGTCCCACGGCGAGGAAGCCGAGGAAGATGAACATTTCCACCAGCGTGGTCGCGCCGTATCCGGGTGCCGCGAAGACCGTGGCCCACGGGAACAGGAAGATGGAGTCGACGGCGAAGATGACGTAGAGGAAGGCGTAGACGTAGTAGCGGACCTGGGTGTGGGCCCAGCCCTCACCGACCGGGTCGACGCCGCACTCGTACGTCAGAAGCTTCTCGGGCGTCGGGACCACGGGCCGCAGGAGCCGTCCCGCCCCGAACGCGACGGCGACGAACAGGACGCCGACCAGCGCGAGCAGGCCGACCACCGAGTAGCTCTGGAAGTAGTCCGAAGCGAGGGTGGTCTGTTGGTGGACCGGCACGTACGTCATGTGCGGCACTTCCGGCACGTACGTCACGTCCCTCACGCCCGCCCCTCGTTCTTCGTCGTCCGGCTCCGGCCCCGTCCGCTGCTTGAGGCCCCTTGTACGCACGGGAGTCTAGGCCCTGATAAACGCACCGTAAGCAGCCGCGTCGCACACAGGTGGGGTTATCCCTACTTCACGCCACCTATGAGCCCCATGGCGTGCGCGGACACGGCCCGGCAGGCTGGTGCCATGACCATGAGCCCTTCCGTACCGGCCCCCGACCGGCTGCCGCCCGCCCGCCTCGCCCTCGACCGGTGGGCCTGGCGGGAGATCGCGCATCTGCTGGTCAATCTGCCGATGGCCATCGCCGGATTCGTCTACGCGCTCCTCGTGATCGCCGTAGGCGTGGGTCTCTCCGTCACCGTGATCGGGCTGCCGCTGCTCGTCAGCGGGTTGCGGGGCGCGCGCCGGCTGGGCCGGGTGGAGCGGGGCCGGGCGCGGTCGATGCTCGGGGTGCGGATCGAGGAGCCGAGCCCGTTGCCGCGCGACCGCCGGGACGAGGGGGTATTCACCTGGCTCTGGTCGGGGCTGAAGGACCCGGTGGGGTGGCGTTCGCTGCTCTATGCGTTCATCCGGCTGCCGTGGGGGGTCCTGACCTTCGCGGTGACGCTGGTGAGCCTGATCGTCCTGTGGCCGGTGCTCCCGTTCATCGCCCGCGGGCTGACGGCGGCCGACCGGGCGATGGTGCGGGGGCTGTTGTCGCCCTCGGACGAGCTGGAGCGGCGGATCGCGGAGCTGGAGTCGGACCGGGGCGTGGTCGTGGACACCGCCGCCGCCGACCTGCGCCGCATCGAACGTGACCTCCACGACGGCGCGCAGGCCCGGCTCGTGGCGCTCGCGATGGGGTTGGGGCTGGCGAAGGAGAAGCTGACGGACGATCCGGAGGCGGCCGCGCGCATGGTGGAGGAGGCGCACGGCGAGGTGAAGGTCGCCCTCCAGGAGCTGCGCGACCTCGCCCGGGGCATCCACCCCGCCGTCCTCACCGACCGCGGCCTCGACGCCGCCCTCTCCGCCATCGCCTCCCGCTGCACCGTCCCCGTCACGGTGTCGGTGGATCTGCCGGGGCGTCCGGCGGAGGCGATCGAGGGCATCGCGTACTTCACCGTGTCGGAGCTCCTCCAGAACGTCAGCAAGCACAGCGGTGCCCGGTCGGCCTCCGTCGAGGTGTGGCGTGCGGCGGACCGGTTGCTGATCCAGGTCACGGACGACGGTTCGGGCGGGGCCCGGATGGACGGCGGTACGGGGATGGCGGGGCTGGCCGAGCGGCTGGGGGCGGTGGACGGGCTGTTCGTCCTGGACTCTCCGGTGGGCGGGCCGACGGCTGTCACCGCCGAGCTGCCCTGGCGCGACCGGGCCCCGGCGCCCAGCCGGGCCTCCTGAGCACTCCCCGGGCGTACGGGCGTCGCGTGGGGGGGTGGGGAAAACCCCCGTACGGATACGGAGACCGGCCACATGGTGCCGGAGAGGGCGGCCCAGCACCCTGGAAGGAGCAGGGTCCACGGCTGACGAACACGGGCGCGGAGCAGAGACGCAGAACACTTCGCCGATCAATAGCCGAACGACAGAAGAGACGGAACGGACGGCACTCATGGCCACGGCATACGGACCGGACACCCGGGACCACAAGGGATCGGGCGCGCGCGGCCACACAGGTCAGGGCGCCGGGCCCCAGGGGCAGACCCCGGTGAAGCACTTCCTCCCGGCGGCGCTGCGCGCCCCTCTGGAGGCGCGCAGCTGGCGCGAGCTCCTCTATGTCCTGCTGAGCCTTCCGCTGAGCACGGTGATATTCGTCTTCGCCATCGCCATGACATCGGTCAGCGCCGGCCTGCTCATCACCTTCATCGGGGTTCCGCTGCTGGCCGTCGGCCTGGCCGTCTGCCGGGGGTTCGGCGTGATGGAGCGGGCTCGGGCGCGCGGGCTGCTGAAGCTGGACGTGGCGGAGCCCGTGCGGGTGCGGGGGGAGTCCGGCGGCCTGATGTCGTGGATGGGCGCCGTCCTCAAGAGCGGCGTCTCCTGGCGTCACCTTCTTTACGCACTGCTGCATTTCCCCTGGGCCGTGTTCACGTTCTGCGTGTCGGTGACGTTCTGGGCGTACGGCCTGGCGGCGCTGACGTACCCGCTGTGGCAGTGGGTCTTCCCGGTCTTCGTGGGGGCCGACGGCATCCAGCTGTACGGGGACCGCACCCACGCTCACTACCTGGACTCCCCCGTCGAGCTGGCGGCGACCAGCGCGGTGGGCCTGGTGCTGGTGCTGGTGTCGCCGTGGCTCGTGCGGGGGCTGGTCTCGGTGGACCGGCTGATGGTGTCCGGTCTGCTGGGCCCGTCCGCGCTGTCCGCCCGGGTCACCGAGCTGGAGTCGGACCGGGGCGTGGTCGTGGACACCGCCGCCGCCGACCTGCGCCGTATAGAACGCGATCTCCACGACGGCGCGCAGGCCCGGCTCGTCGCCCTGGCCATGGATCTGGGGCTGGCGAAGGAGAAGCTCACGGACGACCCCGAGGCGGCCGCGCGCATGGTGGACGAGGCGCACGGCGAGGTGAAGGTCGCCCTCCAGGAGCTGCGCGACCTCGCCCGGGGCATCCACCCCGCCGTCCTCACCGACCGCGGCCTCGACGCCGCCCTCTCCGCCATCGCCTCCCGCTGCACCGTCCCCGTCACGGTCGAGGTGGACCTGGACGCGAGGCCCGCGCAGGCCATCGAGGGCATCGCGTACTTCACCGTGTCGGAGCTGTTGCAGAACGTCAGCAAGCACGCGCGGGCGACCCGGGCCACGGTCGATGTGTGGCGGACGTCCGACCGGCTGATGCTCCAGGTCACGGACAACGGGCGGGGCGGGGCGTCCGCCTCGGCCGGCAGCGGTCTGGCCGGACTGTCGGAGCGGCTGGACGCGGTGGACGGGGTCCTGGTGGTGGCTTCACCGGCCGGCGGCCCGACGACGGTCACCGCCGAACTGCCCTGGCGCGGCTGACCCCGCCCCACGCCCCGCCTCCACGCGGCCCCGTCACCGGCCCCCGGGCCCGGTGACGGGGTTTCCGGCTGCGCGGCCGGATCGAGCACGCGGATCGAGCACGCGGGTCGGGCTCGATCCGGCACACAGGTCGGGCACGCAGATCCGGCACGTGGATCGGGCACGTTATCCACAGGTCCCCCATCCACGTCCCGGGCCTGGGATGCTGGTGGGTGTCGGGCGCGGTGCGCACAGAGGCACGGCAACTCAGAGACTCGGAACAGCGGGGGACCCAGCGTCGTGGAGCACGTGGAGAACAGAGTGCGGGTAGTCATCGCCGAGGATTCGGTCCTGCTGCGGGAAGGGCTCACCCGTCTGCTCACCGATCTCGGCCATGACGTGGTCGCGGGGGTGGGCGACGCCGAGGCCCTGCTGAAGACCGTGGCGGATCTCGGCGCGGAGCAGGCGCTGCCCGATGTGGTGGTGGCCGATGTGCGGATGCCGCCGACCCACACCGACGAGGGTGTACGGGCGGCGGTGCGGCTGCGGAAGGAGTATCCCGGGATAGGGGTGCTGGTCCTCTCGCAGTACGTGGAGGAGCAGTACGCCACCGAGCTGCTGGCAGGCAGCAGCCGAGGCGTGGGGTACCTGCTCAAGGACCGGGTGGCCGAGGTCCGCGAGTTCGTCGACGCGGTCGTCCGGGTGGCGCGGGGCGGGACGGCGCTGGACCCGGAGGTGGTGGCGCAGCTGCTCGGCCGTAGTCGTAAACAGGACGTACTGGTGGGGCTGACGCCGCGCGAGCGGGAGGTCCTGGGTCTGATGGCCGAGGGCCGGACGAACTCGGCCATCGCCCGGCAGCTCGTGGTGAGCGACGGGGCGGTGGAGAAGCACGTCAGCAACATCTTCCAGAAGCTGGGCCTCTCGCCCAGCGACGGGGACCACCGGCGCGTCCTCGCCGTACTGACCTACCTGAACTCCTAGGGCGTGTCCGGCGGATCTTGACCGGGTCCGCGACGCCTGGCACGGCACCTCGCGGCGTTGCCGAAACGCCCGAATCGCTCCGCGATGAGGA
>NZ_JBEYKR010000045.1:0-45926 GCF_040703535.1 Streptomyces sp. NPDC007346 | reverse complement strand
GGGGGGGCCGGGTTCTCCTGCCCCCCCGGGCCCCCCGGGGCCACCGGGTCGCCGGGCCGCCGGACCACCGGACCACCCGGCCGCCGGACCACCCGGCCACCGGGAAGCGGCGTCACCGGGGCCGTGGGGAAGGACGCCTAGAACACCACCAGGGCGCGACCGCCCTTGCCCGCGATCATGTTGTCGAAGGCGGCGGGGATGCCGTCCAGGGCGATCCGTTCGGTGACCATCATCGACAGGTCGAAGCGGCCCGCGCGGATGTGGTCGGCCAGGGCCGGCAGGTCGCGGGCCGGGTCGCTGTTGCCGTAGACGCAGCCCGTCAGGGACCGGCCCCAGTGGAAGATCTCCAGGGCGTTGAAGGTGACCTCCTGGTCCTTGCCGCCGATCCCGACGACCGTCGCACGCCCGCCGCGCCGGGTGGACTCCCAGGCGGCCCGGATGGTCGCGGGCCGGCCGACGCACTCCACGGCGACGTCCGTTCCCTGGCCGCCGGTGAGCTTGCGGATCTCGCGCGGGGTGGTGGCGGAGGCGACGACGTAGTCGGTCGCCCCCGCCTGCCGGGCCAGCTGCTCCTTGGCCGGGGAGACGTCGACCGCGATGATCCGGGAGGCGCCCGCGATCCGGGCCGCCTGGAGCACCGCGAGGCCGACGCCGCCGATCCCGAAGACCACGACGCTCTCGCCCTCGCGGACCCCGGCGCTGTGGTGGATCGCCCCGTAGCCGGTCAGGACCGCGCAGCCGAGGAGGGCGGCGTCGGTGAGCGGGATGCCGTCGGGGGCCGGGAGCACGCAGTTGGCGGCGACGACGGTCTCCTGCGCGAAGGCCGCCACGTTCAGGCCCGGGTGGAGGTCGGTGCCGTCCGCCGTACGGGCGTGGAGGTTGGCCATCCCCTTCAGGGCGTCGGCGCAGAGCCAGACCTCGCCGATCCCGCAGTGGAAGCAGGCCCCGCAGGAGGGGGCCCAGTTGAGCACCACGCCGTCGCCGGGGGCGACATGGGTGACGCCCTCGCCGACCGCCAGGACCGTACCGGCGCCCTCGTGTCCGAGGACGGCGGGCACCGGGACGCGCATGGTGCCGTTGGTGAGGGAGAGGTCGGAGTGGCAGACCCCGGCCGCGGCGAGTGCGATGCGCACCTGGCCGGGGCCGGGCTCCGGCAGGACGATGTCGGTGATCTCCAGCGGAGCTCCGACGGCGGGCAGTACGGCGGCGCGGACCACGAACAGGCTCCTAGGGTTCTTCGGGCGGCCGGCTCAGGAGGTGCGAAGCGGCCGGGACGTGAGTGGTTCGGGACTGCGGGGACGCAAGCGGTTCAGAACTGGAGCGACTTGGTCTGGAGGTACTCCGCCAGACCGTGCGGGCCCAGCTCGCGCCCCACCCCCGACTGCTTGTAACCGCCGAAGGGGGCCAGCGGGTTGAACCGCCCGCCGTTGATGTCGACCTGCCCGGTGTCCATCCGGCGGGCGAAGACCACCGCCTGCTCGTCGTCGGCGGCCCACACGGCTCCCGCGAGCCCGTACACGGTGTCGTTGGCGATCTGGAGGGCCTCGTCCACGTCCGCGTAACGGAGGATCGAGACCACCGGGCCGAAGATCTCCTCGCGGGCGATGGTCATGTCCGGGGTGACGTCGGCGAAGACGGTGGGGCTGACGTAGTAGCCCGTCTCCAGGGGGGCCTCGGGGCCTCCGGCGACCAGCCGGGCGCCCTCCTCGACCCCCTTCTCGATGTAGCCGCGCACCCGGGCCCGCTGCTCGGCGTTGACGAGCGGACCGACCCGCTCGCCGGGTACGTACTTGGCGACGGCGGCCCGAGCGATCGTCACGGCCTCCTCGTACCGCTCGTCGTCGACCAGCATCCGGGTCCAGGCGCTGCACGTCTGACCGGAGTTGGTCATCACGTTGGCGATGCCCACGTTGACCGCCTTGGCCAGGTCGGCGCCGGGCAGGATCACGTTGGCGGACTTGCCGCCGAGTTCGAGCGCGACGCGCTTGACCGCTCCTCCGGCAGTGGCGCCGATCCGCCTGCCCACGGCGGTCGATCCGGTGAACGAGACCAGGTCGACGTCCTCGTGCTCGGCGAGCGCCTGACCGGCGACCGGGCCGAGGCCGGTGACGAGGTTGAAGACCCCGGCGGGCAGCCCGGCGGCCTCGGTGGCCTCGGCGAAGAGCTGGGCGGTGAGCGGGGTGTCCTCGGCCGGCTTGAGGACGACCGTGCAGCCGGCGGCGAGCGCGGGGGCGACCTTGGCGACGATCTGGTGGAGCGGGTAGTTCCAGGGGGTGATCGCGCCGACGACCCCGACCGGCTCCAGCAGCACGGTGGAGTTGCCGATCCTCTCCTCGAAGGCGTACGAGGCGGCCAGTTCGGCGTACGAGGCGGCGACCAGGACGGGGACGGCCGCGTGGACCATCTGCGAGAGCGGCAGCGGCGAGCCCAGCTCGGCCGTGATGGTCTCGGCCAGCTCGTCCTTGCGGGCGGCCAGTGCGTCGCTCAGGGCGGAGAGCCGGGCGGCGCGCTCGGCGGGCGGGGTGGCGGCCCAGCCGGGGAACGCGGCGCGCGCGGCCCGGACCGCCGCGTCGACGTCCTCGGCCGTGCCCGCCGGCACGTGGCCGATGAGCTGCTCGTCGGCCGGGTTCACGACCGCGATCGTGTCCTGGCCGGCGGCGGGCCGCCACGCGCCGCCGATGTACATCTGGTCATGGGCCTTCATGGCTGTTTCCTCCCGGACAAACTGTGCGGAGCGCCGAAGCGAAGCCGTACGGCGGGCACGGGGCACCGTCGCACCCGCCCAAACTAGCGCTGTTAGTTTTCTGGCGCCAGGGAGCTCCCGGAGACACCGGTCACGCCGGTCACGCCGGTCACGCCTACGGGAGGGCGGCGCGGCCCGTGGTCAGTTGTCCAGTCCGGGCACATCCCGCGGCAGCGGGCAGATGCGGCGGCCGTAGTGGTCGAAGACGTACAGGTGGGCCAGGTCGACCAGCAGCGGCACCTGGCCGCCGGTGCGCAGCCGCATGTCGGGGCCGGTGCGGACCACCAGGTCGCCGGAGACGACGGAGGGCCGGTCCGGGGTGCGGACCGCCGCCGGGTCCGGGGCGGGTTCGTCGAGGGTGACGACGGGGCCGCTGATCCGTGCCCCGGCCCGCCCCTTCAGCCGCTCCAGGACACCGAGGGCACCGAGACCTCCCTGGCCGCCGGGCCCGCCGCCGGGACGGCCCGCGGCGGCCTTGCGGCGCCGGGGCATGGCCCGCGGCCGGGCCGATTCGAGGTCCGGGACGACGGCGGCCCGGGAGCCGGTGGCGAGGTGGACCAGCGCCTCGTGGCCCTGGTACTCGACGTGCTCGACGATCCCGCTGAGCGCCACCTCACCGGGGCGGGCCTGGCTCGGCGGGGCGATCCGGACCGCCTCCGAGCGCAGCCCCACGATGATCCGGCGGCCCTGCTGGATGCGGAGCAACTGGTGGTCGGGGCTGAGGGGTTCGGGAAGGGCGAGCCGCTGGCGGCCGAGGTCGATGGACATCCGCCCCTCCAGCGGGGCGTGGACCACGGCCTGGAGGAGGTTGATCCGCGGGGTGCCGATGAACGCGGCCACGAAGACGTTGTCGGGCAGCGCGTAGACCTCCCGGGGCGGGCTGACCTGTTGCAGGACACCGCCGCGCATCACCGCCACCCGGTCGCCCAGCGACATCGCCTCGGCCTGGTCGTGCGTCACGTAGACGGTGGTGACGCCGAGTTCCCGGGTGAGCAGGGCGATCTCGGCGCGCAGGTGGTTGCGGAGCTTGGCGTCCAGGTTGGAGAGCGGTTCGTCCATCAGGAAGACCGAGGGCCTGCGGGAGATGGCCCGGCCCATCGCCACGCGCTGGCGCTCCCCGCCGGAGAGCTGGCCCGGGAAGCGGTCGAGTACGTGCTCGATGCCGAGCATCCGGGCGGTGGCCTCGATCCGCGCGGTGTTGTCCTCGCGCGGGTTCTCCAGCCTCAGCGGGAAGCCGATGTTGGCGCGGTTGGTCATGCTCGGGTACAGCGCGAAGTTCTGGAACACCATGGCCATCCGCCGTTCGCGCGGCGGGATGTGGTTGGCGAACTCGCCGTCGAGCAGCAGCTCGCCCTCGCTGATCTCCTCGAGGCCCGCGATCATGCGCAGCACGGTCGACTTGCCGCAGCCGGAGGGGCCGAGCAGCACGACGAACTCGCCGGGGTCGATGGAGAGCGTGAACCGGTCGACGGCACGCCGGTCCCGGCCGTAGCTCTTGCTGACATGGTGCAGGGAGATGGCGCGCGTCATGAAGGTCCGCCCGGGATGAAGGTGTGCGTCGCGGTGGGGAGCGGCTGTGGAGGGAAGTTAGCCCACCGGGCGGGGTGTGGGAATGACTCGCGCGAAGGTTGGGACGTACGGGGACGGGCGGGACGGGTGTGTCAGGAGTGGTTCCGGTTCAAGCCGAGGACGGTCAGCGCGGGGTCACCGTCACCGGGATGGCGTTGAGTACGGCCGTACCGGAGAGCGGGTCCAGGAGGGCGCCGTCGAGCAGCTGGTTCACGTTCGCCCCGGGGTGGGCGGCGGCGACCGCCATCCGGGTCCCGGGGCGGCTGTGGCCCCAGCCGTGCGGGAGGCTCACCACCCCGCTGCGTACGGTGTCGGTGATCTCGGCGGGGGCCTCGATCCCGCCGCCCGCCGACTCGATCCGGACGGTGGCCCCGTCCACCAGTCCGAGCCGGGCCGCGTCGTCGGGGTGGATCTGGAGGGTGCAGACGTTGGAGCCGCCGGTGAGCGATCCGACGTTGTGCATCCAGCTGTTGTTGGAGCGCAGATGGCGGCGGCCGACGAGGACGAGCGGGGCGGGCCTCTCGCCCAGCGCCCGGCGCAGGCGCGGCAGGTCGGCGGCGATCGGGGCGGGGAGCAGTTCGACGCGGCCGGAGCGGGTGCGCAGGACCTCCGGGATGCGGGGCTTCAGCGGGCCGAGGTCGATGCCGTGCGGGTGGGCGAGGAGTTCCTCCAGCGTCAGACCGTACGGGCCGAGCCGCAGCGCGAGGTCGAGGCGGCGTTCGGGTCCGCTCCGACCGGTCAGCTCGCCGGCCAGCTCCTGCGGGGCACCGGCCCGGGTGAGCGCGGTGGAGACGGCCCGGTCGTCGACGTCGGAGGGCGGGGCGCCGTGCCTCCCGCTCACCGCGAGGATCAGCCGGGCGTGGATCTCGCTCTCGTCCATCCGCCCGTCCTCCAGCGGCATCGGCGCCCGGGTGTAGCGGACCTGGTTGCGCACGGCGAAGGAGTTGAGCGCGAAGTCGAAGTGGGCGCTCTGCGACGGTGGCGGCGGGGGCAGTACGACGTCCGCGTGGCGGGAGGTCTCGTTCAGGTACGGGTCGACGCTGACCATGAAGTCGAGCCGGCCGGCGAGGGCCGCGTCGAGCCGGTCGCCGTCGGGCGCGGAGAGGACCGGGTTGGCGGCGAGCACGACCAGGGCGCGGATGCGGCCCTCGCCCGGCGTCTCGATCTCCTCGGCCAGGGCGGCGGTGGGGAGTTCCCCCTTGGCCTCGGGGTGGCCGGAGACCCGGCTCGCCCAGCGGCCGAGGGCGAAGCCCTTGCCGGGGGCGGCGGGGCGGGGTGCGCGGGCCGTCGCGGAGAGGGGGAACAGCGCGCCGCCGGGGCGGTCGAGGTTGCCGGTGAGGATGTTGAGGACGTCGACCAGCCAGCTGGCGAGGGTGCCGTGCTCGACGGTGCAGCTGCCGATCCGCCCGTAGACGGCGGCGGTGGGGGCGGCGGCCAGTTCCCGGGCGAGGGCGGTGATGGTGGCCGCGTCCACGTCGCAGGCGGCGGCGACCGCGTCCGGGGTGAAGTCGGCCAGGGCCGAGGCGAGTTCGTCCGTCCCCGCCAGGTGCTCGGCGAGCGGGCCGGGGTCGGCGAGCTTCTCCTGGAGCAGGACGTGGGCCATCGCGGCGAGCAGCAGCGCGTCGGCCCCCGGCCGGATCGCCACGTGCCGGTCGGCGAGGCGGGCGGTACGGGTGCGGCGCGGGTCGATGACGGTGAGGGTGCCACCGCGCCGGCGCAGCGCCTTGAGGCGGCCGGGGAAGTCGGGCGCGGTGCAGAGGCTGCCGTTGGACTCCAGCGGGTTGGCGCCGATGAGGAGGAGGTGGTCGGTGCGGTCGAGGTCCGGTACGGGGATGGCGTTGGCGTCCCCGAACAGCAGCCCGCTGGAGACGTGTTTGGGCATCTGGTCCAGGGTGCTCGCCGTGAAGACGTTGCGGGTGCGCAGGGCGGCGAGCAGCAGGGGCGGGTAGAGGGAGCCCGCCATGGTGTGGACGTTGGGGTTGCCGAGCACCACCCCGACGGCCTGCGGGCCGTGGGCCTCGGCCAGGGCCGGTATGCGGGCGGCGATCCGGTCGAACGCCTCGCTCCAGGTCGCCTCCCGCAGCTCCCCGTCCTCACCCCGCACGAGCGGACCGCGCAGCCGGTCGGGGTCGGCGTCCAGGCCTCCGAAGGACGCCCCCTTGGGGCAGACGAAGCCCCGGCTGAAGATGTCGTCGCGGTCGCCGCGCGCCCCGGTGACGGTGGTGCCCTCGATGGTGAGGGTGAGGCCGCAGGTGGCCTCGCAGAGGGGGCAGATACGCGGTGCGGTACGGGAGTGGTGGGACATGGGCCCTCCCCGGGGCGACGGCGGTGACGGCGGTGACGGCACGCGGATGTGGACCGGGCCGACGAGCGGCCCGGCACGGCGAGCATACCGACCGGTACGCATGGTGGGGAGGTGCTGGAGGCCGGGCACGTGGCGCCCGCCCCCGCCCGGAGCCCCGCCCCCTCGCCGCCCTCAGTCCAGGATCTGCGCGAGGTACGCCCGTACCAGCGTCCGCGTCTCGGCGACGATCGCCGGATCCCCCGACGGGTCCGTACGGAAGGCGAGCTGGAGCAGCGCGTCGGCGGCCTCGACGCTCACCAGGATGGCCCGCGGCAGCTCCGGACCGGGGGTGCGGCCGAGGTGTCCGGCGATGAGCTCGGTGAGCCGGCCCGCCAGGCGGCGGTTGGCGTCGTCCGCCGCGTCCTCGGCGGGCGACGGGGGCCCGAAGTCGACCAGGGCGAAGCCGGGCACGGTCCGCTTCATCGCCAGGTACTCGTCCAGCACCGCGTCGATGGCCCCGCGCCAGTCCTCGGCGGGGAGGGTGTCGAACCGCTCGGTGATGCGCTCGGCGTAGAGCTCCAGGTTGCGCAGCGCGAGGGCCTCGACGAGCGCCCGCTTGTTGGAGAAGAAGCGGTAGACGGAACCGATGGGCACCCCGGCGCGCAGGGCGACGTCGCGGGTGGAGAGCTGCTCGTAACCGATCTCGTCGAGCAGTCCGGCGCAGGCGTCGAGTATCCGGGCGAGCCGGTCGGCACTGCGCTGCTGCACGGGGGCGCGGCGGAGGTTCGGGTTCGGGTGGGACACGGCCCCCATGATGCCGTGGGCCCCCGGAGGGGTGGCGCGCCCCTCCCACCCGGGCCGCCGGGCAGGCCTTCCGGGCGCCCGCGCGCCCCTCGCACACCCGGTCGGACGCCCCGCCGTCCCCCGAATGGCGTGATCCATGCCGTTGACGCGCCCGCTTCCTATTCCTACGGTGTCCCATAGGATTCGTTGTCCGGCGGATCCGAGGGCTTCATGGGCACCGGGAGTGCGGGATGAGCGGCATCGACCAGGCGAGGAAGACGGCGGAGGGGCTGACGTACTCCTCCGGTTTCGGCAACGAGCACAGCTCGGAGGCGGTTGCGGGGGCGCTGCCGCACGGCCGCAACTCACCCCAGCGCGCCCCCCTCGGCCTCTACGCGGAGCAGCTGAGCGGCTCCGCCTTCACCGAGCCCCGCGCCGACAACCGCCGCTCCTGGCTCTACCGGATCCGCCCCTCCGCCGTACACCCGGCCTTCACCCGGACCGACAACGGCAATCTGCGGACGGCGCCGTTCACCGAGAGCGTGCCGGACCCGAACCGGCTCCGCTGGAACCCTCTCCCCGCCCCCGCGCCCGGCACGGACTTCGTCAGCGGGCTGTGGACCCTGGGCGGCAACGGTGACGCCGCCCAGCGCACCGGCATGGCGGTGCACCTCTACCACGCCAACTCTTCCATGGTGGACCGGGTGTTCAGCGACTCCGACGGCGAGCTGCTGATCGTCCCGGAGCACGGCGGGCTGCTGCTCCGCACCGAGCTGGGCCTGCTGCGCGCCGAACCGGGCCACGTCGCGCTGATCCCGCGGGGCGTCCGCTTCCGGGTGGAGCTGCTGGAGGAGACCGCACGCGGGTACGTCTGCGAGAACTACGGCCGCCCGTTCGCGCTCCCGGACCTGGGGCCGATCGGCGCCAACGGCCTGGCGCACGCCCGGGACTTCCTGGCGCCCGTCGCCGCGTACGAGGACGAGGACCGGCCGGTGGAGGTGGTCAACAAGTTCTGCGGGAACCTCTGGACGGCCACGTACGGCCACTCCCCGCTCGACGTCGTCGCCTGGTACGGCACCCACGCCCCGTACGTCTACGACCTGCGCCGGTTCAACGTCATCGGCTCGATCAGCTACGACCACCCCGACCCCTCGATCTTCACCGTGCTGACCTCCCCGTCCGACACCCCCGGCCTGGCCGGTGTCGACTTCGTCGTCTTCGCCCCGCGCTGGCTGGTCGGCGAGGACACCTTCCGGCCGCCGTACTTCCACCGGAACGTGATGAGCGAGTACATGGGGCTGATCGACGGCGCGTACGACGCGAAGGCCGACGGCTTCGTCCCCGGCGGCGGCTCGCTGCACAACATGATGTCGGCCCATGGACCGGACCGTGAGACCTTCGACCGGGCGAGCGCGGCGGAGCTGAAGCCGCAGAAGATCGAGAACGGGCTGGCCTTCATGTTCGAGACCCGCTGGCCCATCATCGCGACCCCGCAGGCGGCCGGCGCCGACCACCTGCAGCGCGGCTACGACGACGTGTGGCAGGGTCTGAGCCGCAACTTCCGGCCGTAGGAACAGGCCAGGCGGCCGGAGGTGCCCGGAGCACGGGACGGGGACGACGTGACAGAGAGCCATGAGACGACGACCGGGGCGGGGACGGGCGGGGGCGCGGACGCCGGCGCGGGGTCCGGGAGCACGGACCCCGAGGCGGAGTCCCAGGGCTCGGACGCCGGGGCGGGCGGGCGCGCGGACGCGGGCACCGGGGACGCGGGCGCCGGGGGCGAGGCGAGCCCGGCGGGCCGGCCGCACCCGCCCGCCTTCGCCCCCGACTCGCTCGTCCTCAACCGGAAGCTGCCGCTCTGGTACCAGGTCTCCCAGTCGCTGCGGGCCTCCATACTCGGCCGCCCGCAGGACGCCTCCCCCCGGCTGCCCACCGAGGAGCAGCTCGCCGCCCACTACGGGGTCAGCGTGCTCACGATGCGCCAGGCCCTCAAGGAGCTGGAGACGGAGGGGCTGATCAGCCGGCACCGGCGGCGCGGCACGTTCATCGAGCCGCGCGCCCGGCGGGTCTCCCCGGTCCGGCTGCTGGGCTCGGTCGACGCGATCGTCGCCCAGCAGTCCGGGGAGGCGACGACGGTTCTCGGCCACGGCGCGATGCCGGTGCCGGGCGATCTCGCCGAGTTCTTCCCGGACTGCGGCGAGGTGGTCAGCTACCGGCGGCTGCGCCGCGACGGCGAGAGCGACGAGCCGACCAACTGGGCCGAGAACGCGGTGCGTTCCGACATCGCCGCCCGGATCGACGTGGCCGACCTCGAACGCTGGCCGATGACCAAGGTGCTGCGCGATGTCGTCGGGGTCACGATCTCCCGGATCACCGACACGGTGGAGGCCCGGCTCGCCGACCCGGTCACCGCCGAACTCCTCCAGGTGCCGCTGCTCAGCCCGATCCTGCACTACACGGGCGTGACGTACGACGAGGAGGGGCGCGTCGTGGATGTGGCCCGGATCCGCTACCGGGGCGACCGGTTCTCGTTCTCCGTGACGGTGGAGGCCCACTGACCGGGCCCCCGGGGCGCCCGGCCCGCCGTTACGATGCGAACGGTTCACGGCGGACAGGGTCGGCGGAGAGCGGACTGGGGAGGACGGCTCGGTGGCAGCGCGCAGGACGGCGGCGACGGCAGCGTCCGGGTCGGGCGAGGACGCGAGGACCGTGCCGCTGGACGAGCTGATGCCGTGGTCGGTACGGCCGCTGAGAACCGGCCGCTCCTGGGTGAGCGGCCCCGACCCCGCCGCGCTCCGGGCCCGCTGGGAACGGCTGGCCGCCGCCGAGGGCGCCGAGCAGGAGCGGCTGTTCTGCCCGAGCCGCTCCCGTACACCGCACACACCGGTCGCGGCGCTGCCCGGCCGCTCCCCGGGCACGGGCCGCTCCACCGACACGGGCCGTGCCACCGGCACAAGCAGCCCCACCGGCGTCGGCATCGGCATCGGCGGCCCCACCGGCACGGACAGCTCCCCGGGCACGGGCCGCTTCGCCCGTGAGCCGGGTGTCTGCCCCGATCCCGTACGGATCGCGCACGGCCCGTTCGACGAGCAGTGGCTGCTCCCCGACCACCGGCTGATCGACGCGGCCCGCCCGGAGCTGTGGCGGGTCGGCGACGAGCGGCAGCTCTTCGTGGTCGAACACGGTTACGTGCCCCGGGCCGCCGGGCCCGCCCTGTCGGTGACCCACCTGCTCCCCGACGGGCACTCCCCCGCCGGACGTCCGGGCCGGATCCGGCCGCTGTACCGGCGGCCCGGCGCCACCGACCCCAACCTGGCACCGGGGCTCCTGGACGTGCTGCGCGCACGGCTGGGACCGGAGGTGGACCCCGCATCCGTACTGGCCTGGATCCTGGCCGCCGCCCTGCCCTCCCCGTCCGGCTGCCGGGTCCCGCTGCCCGCCGACGCCGAGGTGTGGACGGCCGGGGTGGAGCTCGGCCGGGAGCTGCTGCGGCTCCAGCTGCGCGGGGCCCGGGGCGGGGAGCGGCCCCGGCTGCCGGGCGGCCGCAGGCCGTATGTGCGGGCGGCACTCCCGGTCCGCCCGGCCGGGATCGCGTACGACGCGGAGGCCGAGGCCCTGCTCATCGGCGATGGCCGGATCTCGCCGGTGCCCGCAGGGGCCTGGGCCTTCACGGTGAGCGGTGTACGGGTGCTGGAGCTCTGGTTCGGGCGCCGGGTGGCGGCCGCGGTGGGCGCGGTTCCCGAGGGGGCGGACGCGGACGGGCTCGATGCGGTCGGGGCGCGCGGGTGGACCCCGGAGTGGACCTCGGAGCTGCTGGAGCTCATCTCCGTACTGGCGCTCCTGGACGGTCTGCGCCCCCGGCAGGAGGCGTTGCGGGCCCGGCTGGAGGGGGCGCCCCTGATCTCCCGGGACGAGCTGCGGGCGGCCGGGGTGCTGCCGGTCCCGGCCTCCGTACGGCGCCCCGCCTCGGTCCTCGGCCACCAGGAGGAGGGTCCGGAGGGGCAGTTCGCACTGCTGTGAGGGCGGCGGCCCCCTGCCGCGAAGGTGGCGAGGTGGCGAAGTGGCGAGTTCGCGAGGCGGCGAAAGGGCGAGGTCGCGAGGCCGCGAGGTGGCGAAGTGGCGAGGCCGCGAGGTGGCGAAAGGGCCGGTCGGCAGGGTAAGCACGGGCCATGAGCACTCAGCCGCGCCCGCCACTGGCCCCTCTCCCCCTCGACGGCATCACCGTGGTGGCCGTCGAGCAGGCGGTGGCGGCCCCCTTCGCCACGCGCCAGCTCGCCGACCTCGGGGCCAGGGTGATCAAGGTGGAGCGCCCCGACGGCGGCGACTTCGCGCGCGGATACGACACGGCCGCGCGCGGACTCGCCTCGCACTTCGTCTGGTGCAACCGGGGCAAGGAGTCCCTGGCGGTCGACCTGAAGGACCCGCGCGGTCTGGCGGTGGTACGTGAACTGGTCGCCGGCGCCGATGTGTTCGTACAGAACCTGGCCCAGGGCGCGGCGGCCCGGCTCGGGCTGGACGCCGCCACGCTCTGCGCGGCGCACCCGCGGCTGGTGGCCGTGGACATCTCCGGCTACGGGGAGAGCGGACCGTACGCGCACAAGCGGGCCTACGACATGCTCGTGCAGTGCGAAGCGGGCCTGGTCTCCGTCACCGGGACCGCCGAGCAGCCGGTGAAGGCGGGCGTTCCGGCGGCGGACATCGCGGCGGCGATGTACGCGTTCTCCGGGGTGCTGGCGGCGCTGCTGCGGAGGGGAACGACCGGGCGGGGCGGGCCGGTGGAGGTCTCCATGCTGGACGCGCTGGCCGAGTGGATGGGGCATCCGCTGCACCAGGGGATGCACGGGGCCCCTCCCCCGCCGCGTACGGGGCTCGCGCATTCGGTGATCGCTCCGTACGACGCCTACGGCACGGCCGACGGTCAGCAGGTGCTGCTCTCCGTGCAGAACGACCGGGAGTGGCGCCGGCTCGCCGAACAGGTGCTCGGTCTCCCCGAGTTGGCCGCCGATCCGGCCTTCGCGACGAACACCGCGCGCACCGCGAACCGGAAGCGGACCGACGAGGTGGTGGGGCGGGCGCTGGCGCGGCTGACGGGTCAGGAGGCGCTGGACGCGCTGGAGGCGGCGGGCATCGCGTGTGCCCGGCTGAACACGGTGGCCGATGTGGCGGCCCATCCGCAGCTGGCGGCGCGGGGCCGGTGGCGGGAAGTGGGGTCACCGGTCGGGCCGTTGCGGGCGTTGCTGCCGCCGATCACGCTGCCGGGCGGGGCGGAGCCTCGGATGGGTGCCGTACCGGCGCTGGGTGAACACACCGATGCGCTGCTGCGAGCCCTGGGGATGACGGACGAGCAGGCAGCGGTGCTGCGCCGGGACGGGGTGATCGCCTGAGCCGCCCCTGCGGCGGGAGGCCCCGAGCGGTAGGGCCGCCCCGAGCGGTGGGCCGGCCCGGTGGTCGACGTGGCGTCGGTCAGTGGCGGCTACCGAAGAGCGAACGCCGCAGTCGCCGCAGCGGCGCGAAGAGCGACACACGGGCGCTCCGGCTCCGGCGGGTGCGCGCGGCATCACGCGAGGTCAGCTCACGCATCAGCAGCGTCGCTTCCGCCGACTCGCGCTGCGGGACGACAGGGCCGCCGAGCACCGCGAGATGGCGGTCCAGGCGCGTACTCGTCGCACCGCTTCCGCATGTGATGGCAGGCACTCGCGGCCTGCTCCGCGCCGTTATCTGTTCCATGTCACTCCCCACCCGTACGAGGGCACCCGGTCCGGGCAGGTTAACCCTATCGCCCCACGGTGACACACGGGTATCCCGCCCACCGGATCGAGCACACACTTACGGAGGTTGACGACCAGTTGCCGAATCCGCCCGATTCCAGGGCGACTTCGGACAGTTCGGATGGGTTGTTCGACGGAACGGGAGGCCCCGGCGGCCGGGGCCTCCCGCCCGGTGGGATGAGTTGTAGACCAACTCGCCTGTCAGGCCGCCGAGTTGAAGACAGGCAGATATCCGCCCGACTGTCCGGCGGCGGTCGGGTGGTAGGACTCACCGATGTTGAGCCAGTTCACGCTGTGCAACCAGGAGTTGCTCGAGCAGATCTCATGTCCGGTGAAGGCCGGCCTGACGTCACCGAAGGTGAAGCCGTGGTCGGCGGCGCGCTTGGCGGTGGCGGTGTTCAGGTGGTCGGAGGCGCCGTTGATGGCGGAGCGCTCGGCCTCACTGAGGCCCGCCAGGCAGCCGCCGCCGAGCTGGTAGAAGCGGGGGTAGCCGAGGACGACGACCCGGGCGGAGGGGGCCTTGGCCTTGATGGCGGCGTACACGGAGTCGAGCCGGGCGGGCAGGGTCGAGTCCACGTAGGCGCGGGCCGTGGCGACCCGGTTGAGGCAGGTGGCCTCGGACTGCAGGACACAGGTCGTCATGACGTCGGCGAAGCCCGCGTCGTTGCCGCCGATGGAGATCGAGACGAGGTCGGTGGAGGCGTTCAGCTGGCCGAGCTGACCGCTCGTGACGTCGTTGGTCCGGGCACCGGAGCAGGCGGCGAAGTGGAACGAGGCGGGGGAGTTGGCGGCGGCCCAGAGGGCTGGGAAGGCGCGGCTGCTGCGCTTGCAGCTGGAGCCGTCGTAGCTGCCCGCCCCGACGCCGGAGGAGTACGAGTCGCCGAGGGCGACGTAGTCGACGGCCTTGACGGAGGAGTCGGCGTTCGCGATCCCCGCACCGGTCAGGGCGAGGGCGGCACCGAGCAGGAGCGAGGACGAGAATGCCACGAGTCTGGACATTTTCATGGGGGGACTCCTTGAGCAGGGGATATCTGCGTTACTCCGTAGTAGCAGTGCGCCCGGCTCATTGGAAGTGTTCATGCCAAAAATAGGTGGTGAGTGCTTCTTCCCGCCCCCAGGAGTTCAACGGGCGCTCCTTGACGCGCCGGTGGCGTCGCGTCACCTCCGGCGCGTACGACGTGTGCGGCGGGCACGGGGCGTGGACGGCGGGCACGGCGGGTACGGGGGGGGTGGACGGCGGGTACCGGGGGGGTGGACGGCGCACCCGCACCGCGTACGGAGCCGGCGTGCCGGGCCGCCGTACGACCTGCCCGGCGTCCGGCCCGGCCGGGCAGGTGAAACCTGGGTGCGCGGGGTGCCCCCGTGCCGGATCATGGGCGCCATGCCAGCCAACCCTGAGTCCGCTCTGCCGATCCGGCTCACCGTCGACGACAGCGACTCCCCCTCCGACGTCGTCGACGCGCTCTTCCTCGGCCGCTTCGCGACGGGCGAGCAGCCGTACTCCCACAGCTCCTCCCTCGACCGGGTCAAGGCCGGGGCGACCCTGCTGCCCCCGCACGCCTCGGTGCTGCGGGCCGCCCGTGACGACGACCGCAGCGCCACGCTGGCCGAGGGCGACGGCTGGACCCTGCTGATCTCGCGGTGGAACCGGGGCGCGGACGTCACGGTCACCGCGACCAGCGCCGAGCTGGCGGAGAAGGTCCTCGGGCAGGCGACCGACGGCGCCCAGGACGAACCGGAGCCGCAGCCCGACAACGTGACCATGGGCTTCTGGTACGTCTCCCCGCGCCGCGGCCCCTACCGCACCACCCGGCGGATCACCGCCGGGAGCTGGGACGAGGTCCGCCCCAACTACACCGCCCCGGTGGCCGATGCCATGGAGCGGCTGATGAAGATCACCCCGGACGACATCGCGGGCCGGCTGCTCCTGCTGCACGGGCCGCCGGGCACCGGCAAGACGTCCGCGCTGCGCACCCTGGCCCGCTCGTGGCGCGACTGGTGCCAGGTCGACTGCGTGCTGGACCCGGAGCGGCTCTTCAACGACGTCGGCTATCTGATGGACATCGCGATCGGTGAGGACGACGGCACGGCGAAGGGCCGGTGGCGGCTGCTGCTCCTGGAGGACTGCGACGAGCTGATCCGGGGCGAGGCCAAGCACACGGCGGGCCAGGCCCTGTCCCGGCTGCTGAACCTGACGGACGGACTGCTCGGCCAGGGCCGGAACGTGCTGGTGGGGGTCACCACCAACGAGGACCTGGAGCGGCTGCACCCGGCGGTCGTCCGGCCGGGCCGCTGCCTGGCCCGGATCGAGGTGGGCCCGCTGACCCGCCAGGAGTCGGTGGCCTGGCTGGGTACGGAGGAGGGCGTGAGCCGGGAGGGCAGCTCGCTCGCCGAGCTGTACGCGCTGCGCCGGGGCATCGGCCCCGCGTCGGTGCCGAAGCAGGACGCGGGGGCGGACGCGGGGTTGTATCTGTAACGCCGGTGGGGCGGCGCCGGTGGGGGTGACGCCTGTCGGGTCGGCACGAGCCCGGTGAGCACAGGCCGAGTCAGCACAGGCCGAGTCAGCGCGCGTACGCGGCCCGTACCGCGTCCTGGGCGAGCGACAGCGCCCGGTCCCGGGGCAGCCCGAGCCGCTGGGCGGCCTCCGCGTAACCCTGCGCCGCTGCGGCGGCCTTCTGCTCGGCCGCTCCCCCGGCGGCCGCGACGAAGGTGCCGTTGCGCCCCCGGGTCTCGATCACGCCGTCGGCCTCCAGCGCACGGTAGGCCTTGGCCACGGTGTTGGCGGCGAGGCCCAGCTCCTCGGCGAAGCCGCGTACGGTCGGAAGCCGGTGGCCGACCGGGAGCACGCCGGAACGGGCCTGTTCGGAGAGCTGGGCGCGCAGTTGCTCGTACGGGGCGACGCCGGAGTCCGGGTCCAGGACGATCTTCTCAGTCACGGGCTTCTCAGTCACGGGCCGATTGTCCCCCACGGGTGCGCCGACGGCGGGAAAAAAGGGGAGGCGGCCGTGGCGGGGCCACGCGTAACCTCCGCCGCATGACAGTGATTGTGCGTGACTTCCGGCCGTCCGACGCCGAGGCGTGGACCCGCGTCCGGCGGGCGGTGGTGCCCTACTTGGTGTCCACGCCCGAGCAGGTCACCCACGATCTGGCCCATGCCCATCCGGACCGGCACCACCGGCTGCTGGTGGCCGAGCGGGACGGCGAGATCATCGGCACCGCGCAGGCCGGCATCGCCCACGACAGCACGGAGGCCGGGCAGGGTTCCGTCACCCCGCACGTCCTGCCCGGCCACACCGGCCACGGGGCGGGCTCGCTGCTGCTGAGCACGGCGGAGGAGCATCTGGCGCAGGCGGGGGCCGCCGTCGTCCACGCCTGGGTGCTGGATGCTCCGCAGAGCCTGGAGTTCGCCCGCGCCCGGGGCTACCGGCCCGGCCGCTCCGCCCACTTCCAGCACCTGGAGCTGGCGGGCGGCACCCTCCCGCCGCTCCGGAACCCTCCGGCGGGCGTCGAGCTGAGGTCGGGGGCCGACTTCGCCGACGATCCCCGGCCGCTCTTCGACGCGGACGCCGAGGTGACGCTGGACGAGCCGAGCGACATCCCCACCGAGCTGGACGACTACGAGGACTGGCTGGCGAACACCTGGCGCCACCCGGCCTTCGACGCCGCTCTGACCACCGTGGTCCTGGTGGGCGGTCAGGTGGCGGCGTTCAGCGCGGCCGGCACCGACGGGAACCGGACGTACTCCAGCAACATGACCGGCACCCTGCGAGCCTTCCGGGGACGGGGTCTGGCGAAGCTGGCGAAGAACGACTCGCTGCACCGGGCGCGGGCGGCCGGTTACACGGACGCCTACACCGCCAACGACACGGGCAACGGCCCGATGCTGGCCATCAACAAGTGGTTCGGCTACACCATCTGCGCAACGGAGGTCCGCCATGTCCGCACCCTCGGCTGAGTCCCGGCCGCCCCGCTCCGAGGGCCTGGTCGTCGCCCTGACCAAAGCGGGCCGCACCAAGATCAGGTATCCGGCGGAGCTGGTCCGTGACGACGGCACCCGGGTCACCGTCCAGGCACCGTGGGCCGCGCCCGGGGCGCGGGACTTCGGCTTCGTCCGGTTCGAGCCCGGCGATGTCTTCACCGAGCACTACTGGCGGGACCGGTGGTTCGCGGTGAAGGAGGTCCGTACCGGTGACGGCGAGCTGAAGGGCTGGTACTGCGACATCACCCGGCCCGCGGTCCTGGCCGACGGGGTGCTGGCGGTCGAGGACCTGGACCTGGACCTGTGGGTGTCGGCGGACGGCTCCTCCGTACTGCGGCTCGACGAGGACGAGTTCGAGGCGAGCGGCCTGGCCGCACGCGACCCCGAGGCGGCCGGATCGGCGGCCCGCGCCCTGGACGAGCTGGAACGGCTGGCCCGGACGGAGGGGCTGACGGGCCTGCTGGGCTGACCAGCCGGTCCGCCTCACCCCGCGAAGGCGGCCTCAGGACGGAGGACGGACGCGGAGGCCTCCTCAGGGACGGGCCGCGAAGACCGCCTCAGGGACGCGGCTCGGACCTCGCGACCAGCTCCACCTCGTACCCCGCCCCGTCCTCCAGATAGGCGGCGCAGTGCCCCTCGCCGCCGGCGTACGGGTGACGGTCGGGGTGGAGCAGGCGCCAGCCGTACGAAGGGGCCTCGGCCGTCAGGGAGTCCAGCGTGGCCCGGTCCGCGACATGGAACGCCAGGTGGTTGAGGCCGGGGCGGTGGCGGTCGTGGTGGTCGGCGGAGAGGTCGGGCGACTGCTCGACGACCACGTAGCTCTCGCCGCGCCGCCAGCTGCGGCCGTCCGCCCAGCGCTGGTACGGGAGATGGCCGAGCCGGGTCAGCAGCCAGCCCCAGCTCCGCTCCGCACCCGCCAGATCGGGCACCCACAGCTCGATGTGGTGCACCCGGCCGGTCCGCTCCGTGGCGGGCGGCAGCGCCACGGCCCGGCGCGGGCCCTCCGGCCGGTGGGCGATCGGGTCGCCGTCCTCGTGCCAGTGGATCATGAAGTGCTCGCCCGACCGGTAACCGTCCAGGCCCGCACGGCAGTACGCGACCATGTCGTCCGGCAGGGCGTCCAGCGGGAACCAGCCCAGCTCGGAGCACTTCTCCGGCTCCGCGTTGCGCGGCGGGCGCTCCTCGTCGTACTCCGCGACGAAGAACCACCCCATCCGCGCCCCGCCCCCGGGCCCCCGGTGCTGCATCACGAGGGCGACCCGCACCTCCTCCGGATTCAGGACGACTCCGATCTCCTCCGCGGCCTCCCGGATCATCGCCTCGCGGACGTCCTCACCGTCCTCCGCGTGGCCGGAGGGCAGGTTCAACAGCCCGTCCGCGTACCCCGTGTCGGCACGGCGGGCGAGCAGGACGTCCGGGCCCCGGCGCAGGATCAGGTGGACGTCGACGACCTCGGTGTGCCGGTGGGGCGGCTCCGCGCGGGCCACCAGGGCGTACCGCTCGTCGTCGACCTCCTTGCCCCACAGCCGCGCGTCACCGGCCAGGTCCTCGTGGTGGACGCGCTCGGTGTGCGGGGCGAGCAGGGTGGTGATCCGGGCGGCGGAGAGGCCGACCCCGCCCCACACCCCTTCGATCAGCACCAGCCGCCCGCCCGGCTTCAGCAGACCGAACCAGTGCGCCAGGGCCGCCGCCGGGTCGGGCAGCAGCCAGACGACGTGCCGGGCCACGATCACGTCGAACACCCGCTCCCCCACCGGGGGCCGGGCCGCGTCCCCGACCAGGACCTCCGCCCCGGTCCCGGCGAGCTTGGCGCGGGCCTGCTCGGCCATCCTGGGCGACCGGTCGACGGCGGTGACCAGGTGGCCCTGGCCGGCGGCGAGCAGCGAGAGGCTGCCCGTGCCGCACCCCAGGTCCAGCACATCGCTGCGGGTGGCGGGCAGCCAGCTCTCCAGCCGCCCGGCCCACGCGTCGCGCACAGCGGGGTCCAGAAGCCCGTGGTCGGGCTCGTTGTCGAAGGAGTCGGCCGCTGCGTCCCAGTCGATCGTGGTCATGCTGTCGATGGTCTCAGCCACCACTGACAGCCCCGGATCCCCCCGGCCGCATCACGGTGTGCCGCCGGCGCACCGCTCCTCCCAGGTGGACCGCACGAGCGCGTGGGCGCGCCGGAAGCGGTGGTCCGGATTCTCTGCGAGGTCGACGGGGGCCTGGAGCGTCACGGCACGGCTGTCCTGGCGTATGAGCTGGATGAAGGTGCGGGCGCTGGGCCCCATCCCCGTCTGCACGGTGGTAACGGCCCGTACCTCCTCCCACCGGCACAGCCGCCGGTTGGGCCAGACCCCGGTGGTGACCCCGTCGTCGTCGATACGGGTCCCCCCGGCGGACTTGCGCCACGAGTGCACCGCCCCCACCAGCACCGGCAGACAGACGAGCGCCGCCACCCACATCGGCAGGGCGGCATCGCCGCCCGCCCCCATGTACAGGGCGGTCAGAGCGTAGGTCACCGCCCACCCTCCGGCGATCCACCGCCACAACCTGCGCTGACCGGGCAGCACGGTGTACTCCAGCGGCAGCCTCTCGCCCTGCGCCGCCGTCTCCTGCTCACCCCAACGGTTCGTCATCCCCGGCCCCCGCCCCCGTAACGCGCTCAGCGCTCTTCGCCTGCTGCCGAGTATCACGCACCGGAGTGGCGGCGAGCCAGGAACGCGGGCGGGGGGAATCGGCCTTGAGTGCCGTGTGAGCGGTGCGTTCGGTCCCGGAAGCGTCGGCCGGCCCCCACCTCAGCGCCCTCTTAGCCCTTCCTTAAAGCGACCATAAGGATGCCCTCCACCCCGTCCCAGCAGGCTTTTTCGGCGTTTCGAGCGGCTAGCTTGCTGATCGCCGGGACGGATTCGCAACCGGCGCCCCACCGTTGTGCCGCTTTGAAGGAGAACCCTCCATGACCGCTCGCCGCAAGGCCGCCGGGGTCGTCGCCCTCGGCTTCGCACCGTTCGCGCTGGCCGGACTCACCGCCACTCCGGCGCTCGCCCACGGTTCGCTCAGCGACCCGGTGAGCCGGGTGTCCGCCTGCTTCGCGGAGGGGCCGGAGAGCCCGGTGTCGGCGGCGTGCAAGGCGGCGGTCGCGGCGGGCGGTACGCAGGCGCTGTACGACTGGAACGGGGTGAACATCGCCAACGCGGCGGGCAAGCACCGCGAGTTGATCCCGGACGGCAAGCTGTGCAGCGCGGCCAACGACAAGTTCCGGGGGCTCGACCTGCCGCGCGCCGACTGGCCCGCCTCCCCCGTGAAGGCGGGCAAGCACACCTTCAAGTTCCGTGCCACGGCCCCGCACAAGGGCTCCTTCGAGCTGTACCTGACCAAGCCGAGCTACGACCCGACGAAGCCGCTGGCCTGGTCGGACCTGGAGGCCAAGCCCTTCGCCGAGGCCACCGACCCGACGCTGGTGGACGGTTCGTACGTCTTCGACGGGACCATCCCGGACCGGGCGGGACGGCAGCTGATCTACACGGTGTGGCAGCGCTCCGACTCCCCCGAGGCGTTCTACGCCTGCTCCGACGTGGTCTTCGGCGGCGCGTCGGCGGGTACGGGCGGCGCGGCGGGCGAGGAAGCGGAGGGCGACAAGCCCGCTGGCGAGGCTCCCGAGGCCGATGCCGGCGCCGGTGCCGAAGCCCCCGCGCCGGCCCCCTCCGCCCCCTCCGAGGAGGCGATCACCAAGGGCGCCGAGAAGTCCTCCGTCGAGCACAACGGGCACGGCGACGACGACGCGAACACGGGCGCGAAGGTCAACACCGCCTCCCCCGCCTCCCCGGCCGCCGAGCCCGAGGCCGGCGCTCCCCAGGGCAACGCGCCGCAGGCCAACGGGGCCGGCCAGGACGACGTGCTGGCCGAGACCGGTGGTTCGTCCACCAGCACCTACCTCGCGATGGGCGGGGCCGCCGTGCTCGCCGTCGGCGCGGCCGTGCTGTTCTCCTCGCAGCGCCGCCGGGCCACCTCCACCGGCCGGCACAGCCGCTGACCCGCCTCCCGCCCCGGCTTCCCGGGGCGGGGCGCGGCCATGACACGGGCCGAGGCCACTGTCCGCCCCACCGGACAGCGGCCTCGGCCCGTCGTGCGGCGCGGATCGCAGGTCGTGCGTCGTACGTAGCGCGTCGTGCGTCGTACGTGGCGCGTCGTGCGTCGTACGTGGCGCGTCAGCCGATCACGGAGGAGCAGGTGGTCGGGGTGGCGCGCGCCGGGTCGAGGGCGTTGGCCACCTCGTGGAAGGCGATGCGGTCGATGGTCCCGATCGCCACGTGCTCGGACAGGTCCAGCGGGCACAGGTCCTGGAGCAGGACGTTGCGTACGTCCGGTCCGTCCAGGTACTGCGTGCGGTACGGGGTCACCACCTGGTCGTACTTGGTCGCGATGACGGTGTAGCGGACACCGGGGACCGTGTCACCACCCGCGGTGAGCTTGGTGATGAAGGGGGACCCCGCGACCTGGTCGGCGAGTCCAGGGGTCTTGTCGCTGATGAACTTCTCGACGCCGGGGAAGTACGGCAGCAGCTTGGTGAGGCCGAGCAGCGTGGTGCCGTGGTTGTCCGGCGCGAGGCCGATCAGGGCGTTGACCTTGGGTGCGCCGCCCAGGAACTTCAGGTAGTAGTTCGGCATCATGCCGCCCTGGGAGTGGCCGACGATGTCGGCCTTCGGCGCTCCGGTGGCGGCGAGCACCTTGTCCACGAACACGTCGAGCTGTTCGGCGGACTTGTCGATGGGGCCGAGGCCGTGGAAGAACGGCACGCCGGGGAGCTGGCCGTAGTCGAGGGAGAAGACGCAGTAGCCCCGGTTGACCAGGTAGGGGGCGAGGACCAGCCAGTTGTCGATCGAGTTCCCGAAGGTTCCGTGGACCAGGACGACGGGGCGGGGATGGGCGGCGGAGGGCTTGCAGGAGTAGTCGTTCCAGCCACGGGAGGTCGCCGCGGCGGCGGTGGGGGTGGCCGCGGTCGCGGTCGCCGTGGGGGCGACGAGGACCGTGACGGCGAGGAGCAGGGCGGCGAATACGCTGCGCGTGCGTGGGGTGCGCGCAGCACGGAACCAGGGCAGCATCGTGTGGTCTCCTTGCGGCTCAAGGGAGGTGCGATGGCGGTGCGCCCTGTGGCCCGGACCACAAGCTTTGTGTGCTCATGCCAAATTACGCACGAGTAAGGTTGTGAGGGAAGTTACGCGTCGGTAAAAACTGATGCGGCCTCACGGCAGGCCGGTTACCGAGGCGTCCGGCCTTGATCCGTCGGGCCCCCAGGGCGTCGACCGCACACCGATTCAGGCCGCAAGCCCCGCCGGCCTCACCACACCGGGCCCGCGCTCCGTTCAGGCCACGAGCCGACCCACTCCACCACGCCGGGCCCGCACACCACTCAGGCCGCAAGCCCCGCCGGCTTCACCGCACCGGGCCCGAACCTCTCCCGCAGCCGGTCCGCCACCTCCTCGATCCGGCGCGACCGTTCGTCCGCCGGGTCGAAGGTCAGCTGGCGGGAGGCCCGGCCGGCGTCGGCCAGCCCCTCCGCGCGCAGCGCGATCCCCCGCACCCGGGCCCGCTGGAGCCCGAAGGACTCGTGGATCCGGTAGACGAGCGCGGTGAGCGCGGCCGAGTGCGTGGTGGGCTCCCCCAGCGTCCGGCTCCGGGTCAGCGTCGCGTAGCCGGTCCGGTCCGCGTACCGCACCGAGACCGCGAGCGACCGGCACACCTGCCCCTCGCCCCGCAGCCGCGCCCCCAGCTCCTCGGTGAGCGAGAGGAGGGCGCGGCGGTGCTGTGCGGGGGCCAGTTCGTCGCGCGGGAAGGAGCGTTCGGCGGCGATCGAGCGGGCGGCCGCGTTGGGGACGACCCGCGTACGGTCGATGCCCCGCGCCCGTTCCCACACCTCACGCCCGGTGCGTACGCCGATGACGCGCTGGAGGGTGGCCAGGGGTGCGGCGGCGATCCGGCCGACGGAGTCGAGCCCGTATCCGCACAGGGTGCGGGCCGTCGCGGCCCCCACGCCGTCCAGGGCGGCGGCCGGGAGCGGGGCGAGGAACGCCGCCTCCCCGCCCCGGTCCACCACGAAGGTGGTCCCGGGCGCCGCCCGCCGGGCCGCCATCCGGGCCACCATGGGGTTGTCCCCCGCCCCGATCGCGCAGTCCACGCCGTGCAGGGCGAGCGCCCGGACCCGGATCACCGAGGCCAGTCCCTGCGCGTCCCGCCCGAAGTAGCGCAGCGCGCCGCCCACATCGGTGAGCGCCCCGTCGGGCGGCACGGCCTCGACGACCGGGGTGAACGCGCCGAGCAGGGCGAGCAGTCCGGTGTAGCCGCCGCTGTCGGGGGGCCCGCCGGCGGTCCTGCGGAACCGCAGGTACAGGATGCCGGGGCTCTCTCCCCTGCCGTCGCTCATCCCGCGCTCCCCGGTGACTGGTGCCACAACTTCCTTCCGGTGGGCGTTCCTTCGCCGGGTGGCCGAAGGTCGGCCCAGGGGTTCATCTCGTAACCGGTCTCCATCCGTATACGACGCCCGGAGGACGCTTCCCACCGGAGACGCCCCGTCGGCGCACATCAGCGAAATCGCCGTCAGCGAGCACCACCTGCCCCGCAGCGAACGCAGATCGGGCACCGCGTCGAGGTGGGGGGCGCAAGTCGGCAACCCGACCGGATCCAGCAAACCCAACTTCACCAGGACAGCGGGCATAGGGGAAGATACGGCAGCAGGCGCACACCTGTTTCCGCTGAGATCCGCGAGGCCGACAAGAAGACGAGAGTGCTTTAATACATGGGTCGCAATGATTATTGCAGCTCGACTTCGAAGCGAGAGAGGTGCCCTTTGAGTAGGCTTCTGGACGCATGCGAAACGGTGGTCTCTCCCAGTTACCGCCTGTTCGGGCTGATTGATACGACTGTCGATACATATTCACCGGATGCCGATCGTTCAAAGTGGCTACTTTCCGCCCCTGGCATGGTCTATCTACAGGTTCCATCTCAGGTCATAAACGCAGTCGTAAGACTGGAGAGCTGGTCCACTCCCCCTCCGGAAAATAGCGCCAACTGGTTTGGCCGGGAAGAGGTAGAGGTGACTCTTCCCGGAGGTGATCTTGCCATGGAAACCATCGATGGCGGGGCACGACCAGTTCCTCTCGTCCTGCCCTCGCCCGGCCTGTACAAGATGCGGTGGCAGTGGATTTTCAACGGCACGAGAGGGCCTTTTACCTCTCCCGTGGGACCGTCGATCACCTTGCAGGTTCCGGCCGGGCAGGAAGAGAGACTGGACGGCAAAGATCAATACTGCCTCGTCCAGATCTGGCGGGTAGCTACGGGCACCAAAGTCTGAGGAAATAGCTGCGGGGCCGGCTCGATGAGTCGGCCCCGCAGCCGTCTGCTTCCGAAGTTGCTTTCGGATCAGTCGCCGATGACTAGTATGAAAGCGTCGTTGTTCAGGATCCGGTCGTTGTCGTACCAGGCTCCAAGGCGGCGTCCTGCTTCCTGGTTCTCAACTCGGTCGATGTACCGGACGGAAAATTCGTCGGTGTACTGAGCCCCTTCGTAATCTTTGCGTGCTGCGCCCTCGTAGGTGGAGGCCATGGGAAACTCGTCGCAGTCGAGTTCGTCATCCGGGCCAGGGCGACCCGGCATGGCGGGGCTGTTGCAGGTGGATGTCACTGTGCTGCGGTTGGCGTCGTAGCGAATCGACTCCAGCGCTCCGGCCCCCGGTACGAGACGGTGCATGGGGTGCAGCGCTTCTCCGCCGGGCAGATTCTTTCCGGACTTCGTCGGGAAGGTGCTGCCCGGGTTCTCCAGGGCGTCCCCGACGTGGTCGGCGACTGCGGCCACTCCGTAGTACGGCTCGACAGGGGCAGCGGGATCGCTCGTGTCGCTCCGATCGTAGCGAAGGGCGGGCGTGGCATCGGGGAATACGGAACCCAGTTGGGCGCGCTGGTTGTAAGCGGCGCTGTCAAAGCGAACTTCCCCTTCCTCACCTTCTGTGGGGAGAACCTGGTCATATCCAGGGATCGTGAATTTGAGGACCGAGGTAAAAGACCCGTACGGACACTGGTCCGATCGACGCAAGCCCCCCGGAGCTTCGGACCCTGTTCCGCTGGGGGCAGTGACTGCCCTCTCGGCCGCATCTCTTACGGGGGCAGTGTCGGCCCACAGAACCAGCCGAACTCTTTTGGCCCGCATATCGCCTACGACACCTACCGCACGGAACTGGCGTCACTGCAATTCACGGTGGGTACGGTGGCGAATCTGTGTGCGGCGGCTACGGAGTCCTACTGGAATGGCTGCCCCTGGCCACTGCCGAAAGGAACCCTTCCATGGCTGAGTTCGCGTACGGTCCGGACGCCGAAGACCTTTACGGAGACCTCTCTGCCCGGCCCGTGCTGACACTCTGAGCCTCCAACTGCCGCGATCGGGCGAGGGTGGCCGGCCCCACCGATCCTGGCCATCTTGCGGCAATACGATCGAGGACGGGTTCAAGCCGACGACTGCTTTCAGTTCGCCGATCGAAGGTGAGCTGCTGGCTGGAGAGCCGATCTGTCATCAGGTCTTCGGCCCTCAAGGAGACAGCTATTACTCGTGCCCGCTGAAGCCCCAAAGCATCATGCAGGGCTTGTGCGGTGCCCGCCAGGATCGGAGTGTGAGCCGTGGGCTCCGAAAGCGCACGTGTCCGGGTAGTTGTAGACCTATCCGCGTAGCGAACCGTAAGTGTAAGCGCGCGGGCCACTTGGGCACCCGTTCGCAAACGCCTCCCGATATCAACGGCGAGCTCGAGTAGCGCCCCACTGCGTACCGACCCATCGATCTCGTGCCTGCCGAATCTCCATTCAGCACTGGCCGACTTGGATGGAGCGTACGGTGCCACGCGCATCCTGTCGATACCGCGGGCCCGTTCGTGAACAAGACGTCCCAACTTCGCACCCAAGATTCTCTGTAGAGTGACCTCAGAAGTTCCCGCCACCTTCCCGATGCTGTCCAAGCCGTACTTACACAGCGTGCGGGCCGTCTTCGGCCCCACTCCATAAAGAGCAGTCACTGGCTTCGGGCTCAAAAATTCAGTCACAGCCTGCGGAGTATCCGGGATATGGCGAACGGCGCCAGGCGGCCCGAGACTCCCAGCCATCCTGGCAAGCAGGGGATTGGAAGCCACTCCGACCGAACAGTCGATGCCATGCAGCGCCAGTGTGCGTACACGCACCAGTTTTGCAATCTCAACAGCGTCACGGTTGAAGTACTTGACACTCCCGCTCACATCGGCCAATACGGCATCGGGAGGCACCGCTTCGATGACCGGGGTGATGTTCCCCAGGACCTGAAGCAGCGTCTCCCACGGTTCCCCCAGCGACCCTGATGCCCGGAGATAGATGATGGCCATCCCGCTCACCCAGCGCTTCCGGGGCTGGAGTGCCACAACTTACGGCCTCCCATGGGGCCGCTTCCTGCTGGCTTGAGATCCGCCCATGCATCCATTTCGACGCCATTGGCTACTTGAACCGTTCGGCCGCCTATTTGCGTCTGGGGGCGGCGATGCTCTTGGTGCTCCGCCAACCGGTCCGCCACCGCATCGAGACCCCCTGCACGACGCAGTTCCGCCAGCTCCGTCAGATCCCATGCGGCAGAGCCGGCCAGGCTGAGCGAACGCGGCCCACGACGTTGGACTTGCCCACGGACCAGCAACAGGCCACTGTGAAAAACCGTATGCGCGCAGGCAGCGTGACTATCACTGAAAAAGGCCAGATCCATCAAGCCAGTTGAGTCGTCGAGAGTGACGAAGATGATCCGCTGCGCCTCGCGAGGGGTCGTCTCTCCGTACGGGCTCGACTTGGTGCGGTGAAGGATCGGCGGTGTCTGGGTGGCCACCTTGGCCCCGGCGACCAGCACGGTCTCCCCGTGCCGGGCCTCGCGCAGCCGCTTGGCGAAGACCACGCCCAGCTCCTCCAGGAAGGCCTGGTGGTCCCCCATCAGGTGGCGGGAGACGTCCATGCTCAGCACCCCCAGCTCGGCGCTCAGCCGCTCCGCCTCGTTGAGGTCGGGCAGCCCGATGGAGCCCGTGCGGTGTCCGTCGCCCAGCGGGAGCTGGGCCCCCAGGGAGCCGGAACCGGAGCCCCGGCGGGCGCGATGGAGCTCGGACAGGTGCAGCAGCAGGTCGCGGCGGTTGGCGCCGAAGGTGTCCAACGCGCCCACCTGCGCGAGCCGTTCGGCGACCGGACGCCCCGGGCGGGCCCGCTGCCAGAAGTCCAGCAGCGAGGAGTAGGGCTGCCCTTCCTCGATCCGGGCGGCCTCGGCCTCGCTGATGCCGTGGACGTCCGAGAGCGCGAGCCTCAGCCCCCAGGCCTCCTCCCCTTCCACTCCCGCCACTTCATCAGACACCAGTTCGATTCGATGGGCGACCGCCGACCGGTTCACATCCAGCGGCAGCACCGGCACCCCGCGCCGCCGGGCGTCCGCGAGCAGCAGCCGCTTCGGGTACATCCCGGGGTCGTGGGTGAGCAGACCGGCGTAGAAGGCGGCCGGGTGGTGCGCCTTGAGCCAGGCCGACTGGTACGTCGGTACGGCGAACGCGACGGCGTGCGCCTTGCAGAATCCGTAGCTGCCGAACGCCTCGATGATCTTCCAGGTGCGGGCGATCACCTCCACGTCGTACCCCCGGGCCGCCGCGTGCCGCGCGAACCAGACCCTGATCCGGCCCTGCGACTCGGGGTGGGAGAGCCCGCGCCGCACCCGGTCGGCCTCGCCCCGGCCGCAGCCGGTCATGATGGCGACGATCTCGATGATCTGCTCGTGGAAGACGACCACACCGTAGGTGCCGCGCAGGGGTTCTTCCAGGTCGGGGTGGGGGTAGCGGACCGGCGCGCGGCCGTGCCGGGCCTCGATGAACGGCCGCACCATGTCGGCGGCGACCGGCCCCGGCCGGAAGAGCGAGATGTCGACGACCAGGTCGTGGAAGGTGGCGGGCTGGAGCCTGCCGACCAGGTCCCGCTGGCCGGGCGACTCGATCTGGAAGCAGCCCAGCGTCTCGGCGGTGCGGATCAGCCGGTACGTCTCCGGGTCGCCCGGGGGGACGGCGTCCAGGTCCACCTCCGTGCCCGAGGCGCGTTTCACCTCGGCGACGGCGTGCGCCATCGCCGACTGCATCCGTACGCCCAGCACATCGAGTTTGAGCAGCCCGAGGTCCTCCACGTCCTCCTTGTCGAACTGGGACATCGGGAAGCCCTCACCGCTGGTGGGCATCACCGGAGTACGGTCCATCAGCCCGGCGTCCGAGAGCAGCACCCCGCACGGGTGCATGGCGACCCCGCGCGGCAGCGCGTCCAGCCCCTCCACCAGCTCCCAGAGCCGTCCGTACCTGTCCTGGTTCCGCGCGATCTCCTTCAGCTCGGGCAGCTCCTCCATCGCGGCGCGGGCGTCGCGGGCCCGGATGTGCGGGAAGGCCTTGGCGAGCCGGTCGGTCTCGGCCGGGTCCATGGAGAGCGCGGCGCCGACGTCCCGGATGGCGTGGCGCACCCGGTAGGTCTCGGGCATGGCGACGGTGGCGACGCGTTCGGGTCCGAAGCGTTCGATGATCCGGCGGTAGACGTCGAGCCGGCGGGCCGATTCGACGTCGATGTCGATGTCGGGCAGGACGAAGCGGCGCTTGGACAGGAAGCGCTCCATGAGCAGCCCGTGCTCGACGGGGTCGGCGTGGGCGATGCCGAGGAGGTGGTTGACCAGGGAGCCCGCCCCGGAGCCGCGCGCGGCGACCCGGATACCCATCTCCCGTACGTCGTCGACCACCTGAGCGACCGTCAGGAAGTACGAGGCGAAGCCGCGATGGGCGATGATGTCCAGCTCCTCGTGCATCCGGTCCCAGTACACGCGGTCGCGGTCGTAGCCGCGCAGCACCATCCCGGCGGCGGCCCTGGAGGTGAGCACCCGGTGCGCGGTGCGGCGGCCGGCGCCGACCAGGTGCGGCTCCGGGAAGTGGATGCCGCCCAGGCCCAGGTCGGCGGCGGGGTCGACCCGGCAGGCGTCGGCGGTGCGCCGGGTCTCCGCCAGCAGCCGGGCCGCGGCGTCCTGCCCCAGGCCCGCGGCGGAGGCGATCCGTTCGGCGGCCTCCCGCATCGCGCCCTCGCCCTTGAGCCAGCGCTCACCGCTGTCCAGGGGCGAGCGGCGCGGGTCGACGGGGACGAGCCTGCGGGCGGAGTCGAGTACGTCGGCGATGGGGCCCTGCCCCGGGTCGGCGTACCGGACGGCGTTGGTCAACACGGCCCGTACGCCCTGTTCGGCGGCGAAGCCGAGGGTACGGGCGGCCAGCCGCAGCGATCCGGGCCCGGTGCCCGCGCGGCCGTGGTCGACGGCTTCGAGGCGCAGGTCGTCGCCGTACATCTCCCGCCAGGGCGCGAGCAGCGCGGCGGCCCGGTCGGGGCGGCCCGCGGCGAGCGCCCGGCCCACCTCGGAGGCGGGCCCGAGCAGCACGGTCAGCCCGTCGGCGGGCAGCGCTCCCCGGCCGACCAGGGGCGGCCCGGGGGCGTCGGGCCGCCCGGACCCGTCCAGCGGCCGGGGCCCGCCCGGCGAGCCGGCGCTCCGGGCGTGGGCGGCGGTGACGAGCCGGCACAGCTCGGCCCAGCCGCGCGCGCCGTCCCGGGCGAGGAAGGTGACCCGGGGTGCGGATTCATCGACGAAGGCGCCGCCTCGCGCGGGGGTGCGCGGGCGTACGGCAGCCCGGCCCGCCCCCTCCGCGTACGAGGCCACCGCGAGGTCCACCCCGAAGAGCGGCCGGACCTCGACCCCCTCCTCCAGGCATGCCTTGGCGAACCGGACCGCCCCGGCGAGGGTGTCGCGGTCGGTCAGCGCGAGGGCGCCCATCCCCCGCTCGGCGGCCCGCTCGGCGAGCCGCTCGGGGTGCGAGGCCCCGTACCGCAGGGAGAATCCCGAGACGGTATGGAGATGCGTGAAACCGGACACCCGCACCTCCTGAACCGTTCCGACCGTTCTGTCACTCACCACCCCCTGCTCCCCACCATAGACCAGCTTCGAACACTCGTGCGATATCCAGGGGGCGGGGCACCCCGCCGGCCGCGCTCGCCCCTACGCCGTTCGGCCCCGCCCCGCCTGCGCGGACACCGCCCCGCCCGGACGGTGGGGGCATGACTTTCGTCGACGAGGTGAAGAACGCCGTCACGCCACGGGCCGCCCTGCTCGTCATCGGCGTACTCGGACTGCAACTGCTGTTCATCGCGTCCTACGTCGGCGCGCTGCACAAACCGAAGCCGACGGATGTGGCCTTCGGGGTGGTGGCCCCGCAGCAGATGTCCCGGCAGCTCCTCACCCAGCTCGACGCCCTGCCCGGCGGGCCGCTGGACCCCCGCGCGGTGGGCAGCGAGGCCGAGGCGCGCGAGCAGATCATGAACCGCGACATCGACGGCGCCCTGATCGTCTCGCCGCAGGGCCGCACCGACACCCTGCTGGTCGCCTCCGGCGGCGGGACCGTCCTGTCCAGCTCCCTGGAGCGGCTCATCACCCAGGTCGAGGGCGCCCAGCAGCGGACTGTACGGACCGTGGACGTGGCACCGGCCTCCGCCGACGACTTCGACGGGCTCTCATCCTTCTACCTGGTGGTCGGCTGGTGCGTGGGCGGCTACCTCTGCGCCTCGATCCTGGCGATCAGCGCCGGCACCAAGCCCGCCAACCGGCAGCGCGCGCTGATCCGGACCCTGGTGATGGCGCTGTACGCGATCGGGGGCGGCATCGGCGGCGCGATCATCATCGGCCCGGTCCTCGGCGCCCTGCCGGGCAGCGTCTGGGGCCTGGCGGGCCTCGGCGCCCTGGTCGTCTTCTCGGTCGGCATGATCACGCTCGCCCTGGAGGCCCTCACCGGCATCGTCGGCATCGGCCTGGCCGTCCTGATCATCGTCATCGCGGGCAACCCGAGCGCGGGCGGCGCCTTCCCGCTCCCCATGCTCCCGGACTTCTGGCGGGCGATCGGACCGGCCCTCCCGCCGGGCGCGGGCACCTGGGCGGCCCGCTCGATCGCCTACTTCCGGGGCAACGCGGTCACCGGCCCGCTGCTGGTGCTCTCCGCCTGGGCGGTCGTCGGTACGGCCCTGACCCTGCTGCTGTCGATGCGGCAGCGGGCGGGACGGGACGACGGGAGCGCGTGGGGCGCCGGGAGCACCGGGAGCACCGGGACGGCGTCGTCAGCCGGTGGGTCGACAGCGGTCTGAAGGCGGGCCGCCCCCTCCCCCCTTCGTCCCTTTCCTCCGTGATGATCCATCCGTGGGGCCGCCTCGATGGCGGCCCCATCCGACGTGCGCCCCAATTCTTGATGTCAGGTCGGCGCGACGGCTAGGCATGACAGGTACATGGCGACATCCTGGAGCGGCCTCGTACCACCCGACGAGGAGCACGGCCAGGACAACTCCTTCCACCCCCACGGAGGTCGCTCATGCGTCGTCGTCCCACCGCTCCGCTCGCCGCTCTCGCCCTGTCGCTCCCGCTCACCCTGATCACCGCCGCTTCCGCCTCGGCCGCCCCCGCCGACAAGCCCCAGGTGCTCAGCTCCTGGACGCAGACCAGCGCCTCCAGCTACAACGCCTGGAACGCCGCCCGCAACAACCAGGGCGCCTGGTCCGCGTACGGCTTCAACTGGACGACGGACTACTGCAGCAGCTCCCCCGACAACCCCTTCGGCTTCCCCTTCCAGACCGCCTGCGCCCGCCACGACTTCGGCTACCGCAACTACAAGGCCGCCGGCACCTTCTCCGCCAACAAGGCCCGCATCGACTCCGCCTTCTACGAGGACCTCAAGCGCGTGTGCGCCGCCTACTCCGGCGCCAAGCGGACGTCGTGCAACAGCACGGCCTGGACCTACTACCACGCCGTGGACATCTTCGGCATCGCCCCGGCCGGGGCCGGCTCCGACAGCCCGGTCCGGGCCGCCTGAGCGCGGGAGAGGCCCCCGGCGGACCGGGGGCCTCTCCTTGTTGCCGTGGTGCGGTTCGCTGCCGTGGTGCAGTTGCGGTGCTGCCGTGTCAGCCGATCTGGGCCCCGTAGGCGGCGAGCGCCTCAGGGACCGGCTGGAAGAAGGTCGTACCGCCCGAGGAGCAGTTGCCGCTGCCGCCCGAGGTCAGGCCGAGCGCGGTGCTGCCCGCGAAGAGGGCGCCGCCGCTGTCGCCCGGTTCGGCGCAGACCGTCGTCTGGATGAGGCCGTTGACGATGTCGCCGTTGCCGTAGTTGACCGTGGCGTTCAGCGCGGTGACCTGGCCCCCGTGCACCTGGGTGGTGGAGCCGCTGCGGGTGACCGACTGGCCGACCGTCGCGTCGCCCGCCTGGGTGATCGCCTGGGTGGAGCCGTTGTAGAGGTTGACCTCGCTCGGGTGCGCGATGTTCGAGGTGTACTTGACCAGGCCGTAGTCGTCCCCCGGGAAGCTGGAGCCCGCGTTCGACCCGATCTCCGAGCCGCCCTGGGTGTCCGACCAGCTGCTGACCGACTCGGTGCAGTGGCCCGCGGTCAGGAAGTACGGCTCGCCGTCCTTGACCACGTTGAAGCCGAGCGAACAGCGGGAGCCGGAGCCCCAGATCGCGTCGCCGCCCGCGATCAGCGGCTTGAACTCGCCCTCGGTCCGGTTCAGTTCGGCCTTGCCGCCGAGACCCTCGACCACGGTCGAGAGCTTCTTCCAGGCCGCGCCGTCGACCGTGCTGTCGGCGGTGACGACGACCTTGTTGCTCACCGGGTCGACGGCCCAGGAGGTGCCCGGGATCGTCGCCTTGTCGGTGAGGGTCTGCCGCGCCGACGTCAGCTCGGCGAGGGAGTTCTCCACGACTCTGGCCTTGCCGCCCGCCTGGCGGACCTGCTCGGCGGCGGCCTCACCGGTGACGTTCACGACGAGGGCCTTCGTCGCGCTGTCGTAGTACGAGCCGGCCGCGTCCGCGCCCAGGTCCCGGTCGAGCGTGGCGGCCAGCTCTCCGGCCGCGTCCGCGCTGAGCGTCTTGACCGTGAACTCGGGTACCGCGTCGCTGGCGTTCGCGGTCTGGAACGTGAATCCCGCTACGACCAGGGCGACCACGGCCGATCCGGCCACCGTCGCGCGCTTCCTGGATATGCGTCGATGCTTCAATTCGACCTCCTGTGGGGCCGTGCACGGAGCAAAGTGGGGTTGCCCGTACACGGAGGATGGGGCGCCCACTATTCCGAGGCGGTGAAACGCACACAAGGTCGACTTCCAGACGTGCACACGACACCGACGCTTCACCCGCGCCATGTTCACCTGCCCCGGTCACACCATGTCGGTTCCGTTCGCGAACACCCGCCGCAACCGCCGGCGGCCCCTGGGTGAGGACTAGTCCTGTCCGATATTCGCCCTCGCCGGTCCGGATGTTGTACCCAACCGTCCGGATAGAGACGTAAATCGTCCGCCGCGAGCCCCTCGGGACCTTCACAGTTCCTGCTCCGGCCGAAGAACGTGCCCGGAGTCGACGAAGCGTCGTCGAGGAGTCACGGTTGCGGGCCTGATGGGTCATCATCGACAGGGCGGCACACGCCGGGCACACCGTGCTCGGGCCGGCCGGGGTGACCGAGCTGAGGAGGCGCGGGTGCGCAACCGGATGCGCGCGGCGGACGGGCGGCATCTGATGGTGGAGCGGCGGGGGGACCCCCGGGGCAGACCGGTGTTCCTGCTCCACGGGACGCCGGGCAGCCGGCTCGGGCCCGCCCCCCGCGGCATGGTCCTCTATCAGCGCCGTACACAACTGATCACCTACGACCGTCCCGGGTACGGCGGCAGCGACCGGCTGGCGGGCCGCCGGATCTCCGATGTCGTCGAGGACGTCCGGGCCATCGCCGACTCGCTGGGGCTGGAGCGGTTCGCCGTCGTGGGCCGCTCCGGCGGGGCCCCGCACGCGCTGGCGTGCGCGGCGCTGCTGCCCGAGCGGGTCACCCGGACCGCCGCCCTGGTCACGCTGGCCCCCTGGGGCGCGGCCGGCCTGGACTGGTTCGACGGGATGGCCGCGTCCAACGTGCTCGCGTACTCCACGGCCGCCGCCGACCCGGACTCCCTCGCGGAGTCCTTCATCGTCCGCTCGGCGCAGATCCGGCAGGATCCGGTCCGGCTCCTGGACGACCTGCGCCGGGAACTGACCGACTCCGACCGGATGGTGGTCAACGACGCCGGGATCCGGTCCATGCTGCTGCGCAACTACAGCGAGGGGCTGCGCACGTCGGCGTACGGCTGGATCGACGACGCCATCGCGTTCTGCAGCCCCTGGGGGTTCGATCCGGCGCTGATCACCGGCCGGGTGCTGCTCTGGCACGGGGTGAAGGACGTGTTCTCGCCCGTGGGCCACTCCCGCTGGCTCGCCGGGCAGATCCCGGGCGCCACCGCCGTACTGGAACCGGCGGCGGCGCACTTCGACGCGCTCTCCGTGCTCCCCGGCATCCTCAACTGGCTGCTGGACGAGCAGGAGGACCCGGGCCGGCCGCTGACGGCCGCCGCACCCGGCGGCTGAGGCAGGGCGGAAGGGGCCCGGCCCGTGAGGGCCGGCGGGCCCGTGAGGCCGGGCCCCGCACCGCTCACACCGACATCGGCTCCAGTTCGCGCCGGAACCGCTTCTCGGTCCGCGCTATGTCGGTCAGCGGATGGTCGTCGCCGAGCTGCCGTGCCAGTTCGACGACGAGCTCCGCCCGCAGGTGCCGTGCCTCCTCCTCGCGTCCCATCGCGTCGAGCGTGACCGCCATGTTCGAGGTCATGGCCAGGGTCTCCGGGTGGTGGGCGCCCAGCGCCTCGCGCAGCTGGACGGAGAGCTTCCGCTCGGTCTCCAGCACGATGTCCAGCTCCCCCCGGTCCGCCGTGGCGTTGGCCAGGTTCATGACGCAGAAGAGGGTGTTCGGGTGCTCGCGGCCGAAGGCCTCGCGCATCGAGGCGACCACCAGCTTGAGCACCTTCTCCGCCTCTTCCGGCTCCCCGGTCCCCGTCAGGTAGATGGCGAGGTTGTTCTGCGCGGCCAGGGTGTACGGGTGCTTCTCCCCCGGCACCTTGCGGTACTGGTCGACGACCTCCTGCGCCGTGTTCCTCGCCTCGGCCCGCTCGCCCGCCGCGAACAGGTCCGCGGCCAGGTTGAGGTCGCAGGCCAGCGAATCGGGGTTGGCGATGGTGTACTTCGCCCGGTACCGGACGCGGGTCGCCGCCGTCAGCCTGCGCGCGTCCTCCAGCCGGCCGGCCCTGCGCAGCGACACCGCCAGGCTCTTCGCGGCGCTCAGCGTGGCGGGGAAGCTGCGGCCCATGGTTCGCTTGAAGGTCTCGTAGGCGCGGCTCAGCAGCGTCACGGAGTCCTCGTACCGCCCGACCTCGCGCAGGTCACGGGCGAGGTTCATGGCGGAGGACAGACTGTTCGGGTGCTCCGGGCCGAGCACCTGCGAGCGCAGGTCGTAGACCTCCTGGTCGATCTCGCGGGCCCTGGCGTACTGGCCGACGCTGCGCAGGTTCAGCGCCAGGTTGTTGGCGGCGGCCAGGGTCCTGGGGTGGGAGTCGTGGAAGATCTGGCTGAAGCCCTCGTGGGCCTCGGTCGCCATCTCGATCGCTGTGCCGTAGTCGCCGAGCAGGCCGAGGTCGATGGCGAGGCTGGAGGTGGTCATGTACGTGTGCGGGTGCTCGGGGCCGAGCACCTCCCGCTGCCGCCGGAGGGTGAACTCGTCGAGCTCCTTGGCCTCCACGTACCGGCCGCGGGTGCGCAGGATGTTGGAGAGGTGGAAGCAGAGGTAGAGGTACTGCAGGTCCCGCTCGCCCAGCTTCTCCAGCCAGACCTCCCGCAGCTCGTCCCCGAGGCTCGCCGCGGTCCTGACGTCCCCGCGTTTCCACAGGTAGCGCACCCGGTCGATCAGGAGCCTGCGGACCTCCGGCTCCTTGCAGTTCCGGGCATCGGACGGGCCCAGGTGCGGCCAGATCGTCGCGAAGCGCGGCCAGGTCTCCGGGTTGTCGATCGGCTCGTCGCCGTCGGGCCGGGCGCCGGCCAGGATGCGGTGGACGACGTGCCGGGCCTCGCGCTGCTCCTCCTCGCTGAGCTGCGCCTTGATCACGGCCTGGACGAGGCGGTGCACCTGGATGGAGTTGGAGACCTGGTCGACCTTGGCGAGGGCGAACCGGCCGATCTCCCGGATGACCCGGCCCAGCACCAGCTTCTCCTGGAGCGAGGAGTCGTACGGCTTCAGCGCCTCGATCATCTCCTTGCTGTAGAGGAGGTTGGCGGAGATCGGCTCGGGGGCGAAGAAGGCGCAGAGCTGGAGCAGCCGGACCGCGGCGGGTGAGCGCTCCCGCAGGCGGGCGATGGAGACGTTCCAGGTGGCGGCGACCGGCTCGGGGTATCCGGGGGGCTGGTTGAGGGCGAGCACCTGGGGTGCCTGGCGGGAGAGCTGTTCGAGATAGGCGTCGACGGGGGTGGCGGTCTCCGCGATCCAGGCCGCCGCCTGCTCGACGGCGAGCGGCAGGTCGCCCACGGCGGTGGCCACCTGGCCGGCGTCCTCGACGCTCAGCCCCGGGGCGCGGCGCCGGAGGTGCTCGATGGACTCCTCCCGCAGGAAGACGTCCACGGGCAGCGCGTCCCCGTGCTGGGACCAGCTCTGGTTGCGGGAGGTCACCAGGATGTGGCCGGAGCCGCCCTGCGGGAAGTAGCGGCGCAGGTGTTCGGGGTCGTCCGCGTTGTCGAAGACCAGCAGCCAGCGGTCCGAGGGCACGCCGCGCCGGAGCAGGTCGACGGCCTCCTGGGAGGCGGCCGCCATGTCGTCGCCGCCCTGGGCGCCGAGCCGGACGGCCAGCTCGGCGAGCGAGGCCACCACGTCGTCGGTCTGCTCGGACGATATCCACCAGACCAGGTCGTAGTCGGCCATGAAGCGGTGCACGTACTCCAGGGCGACCTGGGTCTTGCCGACGCCGCCGAGCCCGTACAGGGTCTGGGGCTGCGGCAGGACCACGGCCATCCCGCCGCCGAGCTGGTCGCGCATCCGCTCCAGGACGAGCGAGCGGCCGGTGAAGCCGGGGTTGCGGGGCGGGGCGTTCCAGATCTTGGGTACGGTGCCGGGGAAGCGGGGCCCGGGGGCCACCCCGTCGGTCATCTGCACCGGCCGGTCCAGGGCCCGCATCAGGGCGGTGGTGGCGTGCACCTCGTCGAGCCGGAAGAGGTCGACCGGGTTGCGGTCGATGTACGGGGCGGTCAGGCGTACGTCCCCGACGCGCAGCGGCAGCAGCTGGCGCCGGCCGCCGCCCGGGTCCTCGGCGACCGCCCGGTCCCACACGTCCACCGCGCGCTGCGACTTGAGGTAGGCGGCGGAGAGCAGCACCACCGTGCGGGCGGCGCTCTCCGGGGTGACGTCCTCCGGTTCCTGCGGGGGCTGTTCGGCGGAGACGTCACGCGGGACGACGCGGAAGCCGGCCCGGGTGAGGACCGCCTCGACCCAGTCGGCCCACATCCGGTTCTCCGCCACGTAGCTGAGGGAGAGGTCGGCGGGCAGGGCGGGCCGGCGGCGGGTGAAGGCGTCCCGGATGCGCAGGCGCACCTCGTCGCCGACCGGGGGCATCGAGGTGACCTCCTGGCCGGTGACGACCGCGGTGAGCCGTTCGAAGGCGGAGAGGAGGGAGTTGGTGAGCCCGGACTCGTCGCCGAAGGTGGCGAGCGTCTCCTCGTAGGCGTAGTAGGGGCGGTAGGGGATCTCCACCGCGCCCCAGTAGGCGGTGAGTTCGTCGCCGGACAGGTCGCGGGGCAGCCGGTCGAACTTGAGCCGGGCCAGCGCCCGTCCGGCGTCCGCCTTCTCCTTCTCGCCCTCGTCGATGCGCATCGGGACGGGGAAGATCGCGATGGGGCGGCCGGTGTAGCGCTCGGCGATCTGGCGGGCGACCGAGGCGGCGCCGTCGATGGACTGGTCGCTGAGGGTGAAGCAGTCGACGAGGATGTCGGGGAGGTGGACGGTGCAGATGTCGGCGATGTCGCTGAGGCCGGTCCGGCTGTCGATGAGGACGTAGTCGTAGTTGGCCTTCATGTCCTCGCGCAGCGCGTCGAAGAAGTGGCCGCCGCCGAGCCGGTCGTAGAAGTTGTCCCAGTCGAAGGTGGAGACGGTCGCGGAGTATTCGCGGTTCTGCTGTCCGGCGGAGACGAAGTCGAGGGTGCCGCCCTTGGGGAACTCCCAGCCGAGCGCCTCCGGGGCCAGCGAGACGGCGTGCGGCTGGATGCGGGCGTAGTCGCGGTGCCAGTCGTCCGCGCGCTCGGCGGGGCTGGTCGCGGCCCAGGCGTAGTCGGTGATCAGGTCGATCACGCCGGTGGTGGCGCCGAGGGTGGCGGGTTCGAGGAAGGGGTGGAAGAACCGGTGGAGGCCGGGCGCTTCCAGGTCCCAGTCGACGGCCAGCACCCGTTTGCCGTTGGCGGCGAGGATCCAGGCGGTGTTGGCCAGGGCCATGGTGCGCCCGGTGCCGCCCTTGTACGAGTAGAAGGTGACGATGCGCCCGTCACGACCGGCACTCATAGGTCCTCCGCTTCCGTCGTAGGGTCGTGCGGGTCGGGGGCGAAGCTGGTGTCGCCCATGGGTCCCGTCAGCCGGGTCCGCTCGCCGGGTCCTCCGCCTGGGCCCGGCGGATAGGCCGTCGCGTGTTTCAGGTACTGCTGGGCGGCCACCTCGACGACCTGGGGCAGGATCTGGCCGAACGCCTCCATCGTGGGCACCCCTCTGGCCGCGGCACGGCAGAAGGTCCGCCCGTGGCGCATCTTGGCCGGCATGGTCGCTTCGAGTCTCTCGGTGAGTTCGGCCTCCGCCGCCCGGCTCTGGTGGTCCTCGCGGCTCCACGGCACGACCATGGTCACCCAGGGCCGGTTCTCGGCGTCGAAGGCGGCGAGCCTGCGGCAGCGGTCCTCGTCCTTCAGGGCCCAGCGGTCGACGAGGAGGATCTCGGGGGTGCTGGGCGGTGTCTTGCCCTCGGGCCGCCCCGACTCCTCGTCGAACGAGGTGATCTGCGCCTGGTAGTTGAGCGAGCGCACCAGCTCCTCGGCGACATAGGCCAGGGGGCGGGCGGAGGAGGGGTGGTAGGGGTTCCAGTCCTGCGGGTGGTCGCCGTAGTAGTCGCTGTCGCGCCCGTCGGGCAGGTCGTGGCGGGTGGGTGCGGCGATGGTGATCCGCATCGGGCGGGGGGCGCCGACCCCGCTGCTCCGGGAGCCGAAGGCGCTGGGGGCGAGGCGGTAGTCGACGGGTCTGCCGGTGTCGATGCGGACCGTGTCGGCGACGCTGACGATGCGTTTGGCCAGTTCGTAGACGGCCCGTTCGTACTCCTGGGCGAAGAGTCTGAGCTTGATCAGGCCGTAGAGGCCGTCGGTGACGTACCGCTCCCCGAAGTCGCGGTGGTTGAACTGTAACCGCTCGGCGGAGCCGGGGAGTTGACTCGGTGGCACCGGGACCCAGAGGGCCGGGACGATCGCCTCGGCGAGCTGGTTGCGGCGGGCCCGGTGGTGGATGGCCCGCTGCTCGAAGGCATGCCACTCCTTGCCGCACATCTCACTGGCGAAGTAGCGCGGCGAGAACAGCGGGACGAAGACCCGGCAGGTGGCGAGGACTTCGCCGAGCCGCTCCGACCAGCCCTCGCCGGAGCGTATCTCGCGGTCCATGAAGCCGGGGGACGCGCCTGCGGGGAGATCGGTCATGGCCAGCACATGGCCGCACAGATCGCGGAAGAGGCGTTCGACCCACATGTCGGGGTCCGTTCCGCTGCCGTGCCCCGGTGTGTGGGCGTAACTCAGAAAGAAGTACGGCCGATGGTCCGCCGCTCGCTGCTGCGTCGATGCCTGCACACGACCCCCGTCCTGTGTGAGCACTCGCACCCGAGGATGAGGAAAGGAATGCGAGCGAATTCATCATTCCGGAGCGGACTGCGCTCCACCCCCCTGCCATCCGGTCATTGAACCTCGCTTTCCGGTCGGCCGTCAGGGTGTTCGGCCCATGACCTGCATGATCGAAATGGCCTTGCCACCATTCCTCCCGGATGTCCCCTGTGTGTCACCGGCCTCTTTACGGAGAGCGGCGATCAGTTGTTTTCCGTCGATGGTCGGCTCGGCCGCCGTTTCGATCAGGTCGAGGGCTTCGGGTACGCCTTCGAGGAAGCGCGGCTCGAAGAGGCCGAGCCCCACCCGTTCGAATGTCTCGGCGAGAAAACGGGAGAACGGCACGGGCTCGTCGCACCAGGGCATCCGATGATCCCAGGAACCGTCCGAGGCGTAAAGATCCGTCACTTCGGTCAGGGCCCGCAAGGTGGCCCTGCGGAATCCGCTCAGCAGCCCGAGCGCCAGTTCTTCCGCGTCGCCCGTCACCGCGAGTCCGACCGCGCCGTGTCCGTGGCGCCCCGGCCCGGCCGGAGCGCGCGGGAGCGGGGTCAGCGTGGTCAGCGTCCGCGCCGCCTCGGCGCACTGGTCCGGCACGGCGTCGTCGAGCAGGGCCCAGGCCGCGCCGATCCCCGCCGCCCAGGCGTCGGCCCGCGCCGGGCCGAGCCGCCCGGCCGGCGGGACGTCGAAGCAGTCCCGGTACGGATCGAGGTCGTCGAGGGCGAACGCGGGCGCCGGGCCGGATCGCAGCGTGCGCACGGGCCGCCAGTCGGGGGTGTCCGCCGCGTCCTGTCCGAGGTGCAGCGCCGCACCCGGGCCCGCCTGTTCACGGTGGACCAGGAACCCTTCCCCGGTGGCCCGCACCACGGCGGTGCCCCGGTCGTCCGGGCCGCCGATCCGTACGGCGCCAAGGGTGGGCAGGAACAGGCCGCCGTCCCGGTAGCCGACCGGGACGGGCAGGTCGAGTCCGGCCCGCACGGCGGCGGCGGCCACCGTGGCCCCGAGCCGCCCGGTCGGCAGCTCCGCCGCGGCCGGGCCCCCGGCCCGTACCGCGCCCAGGGTGTCGAGCAGCCAGGTGCGCGTGTAGGGGTGGGAGAGCACCGCGTCGAGCGCCGCCGCCCCTTCGGCGGTCCGCTCCACCTCCCCGGCCAGGTGCCAGGCCTCGTCCCAGAGGGCTCCGCCGCCGCCGCCGTCGAGCTCGTCGTTCAGGAGGGCCAGCAGGGTGCGCGTCAGGTCCTGCTGCGCGGAGACGAGCTCGGCCGGGTCCCGGACGGCGCTCGATTCGGTGGCCGCGGCCGTACGGTCCTCGATGCCCCGGACGAGGGCGGCCAGATCCGCACAGTAGACCGAAGGGTTGTCGAAGCCGTTGGCCGAGCGGTAGCGGTGGGTGTACAGCCCGCCGCCGCACGAACGGACGACGGGGCACCGGCGGCAGGTGTCGCTGACGCCCGCCAGACCGAGCTGGCGGGCGCGGACCCCGGGGTGGGCGGCGACCTCGTCGAAGCTGTTGGTGAAGACGTCGAATCCGGTGGCGGCGGCGCCCTCGTAGGCGCTTTTGAGCGAGTCGACCTGTTCGAGCTGACCGTCGGTCTCGATCACGACGAGGTCGGTGGGGGCCAGGCCCAGCGACTCGGTGAGGCTGGGGCCGCCGCTGAGGCTGGAGAGCACGGAGGCGAAGAGCCGCACCGGCACCGGGCGGCCCCGCTCGGTCCAGCGGTCGAAGATCGTCAGCAGCCAGTCGGCGTACGCCGTGGCGAAGCCGTCCGGCCGTGGGGGCGGCTCGTCCCAGGTCGCGTGCGGCAGCAGGAAGTCGACCATCGGCGGGGCCAGTTCGGCCAGGGCCTCGTACACCTTGACCGGGTCGTTGCGGATGTCGACCGTGCAGAGCAGACCGAGGTCGAGATGGCGGTAGCGCTCCTGGCGCAGCAGCTCGATCGCCCTCAGCACGAGCGGATGGCTGGTGCGCCCGTTGGCGAAGCGGCGGTGCCGGTCGTTGGCCTCGCGGTCGCCGTCCAGCGAGATCCCGACCTTGACGCCGAACTCGGCGAACAGGTCGAGGTAACGGGGGCTGAGCTGGACCCCGTTGGTGTGGATGCGCAGGTCCAGCTCGGCGACGCCCTCCAGCGCCGAGCCGAGCTCCTCGCAGACCCGGCGCAGTCGCGCGGGGCCTGCCAGGAGCGGCTCCCCGCCGTGCAGGATCACCGCGACGGAGGGAAGCGCGTGGGTGGCCGCGTGCTCCGCCAGGCGTCGCGCGGTCCAGGAGACAGCCTCGTCGGAGATGGTCTTCGGACGGGTCTGCCAGCTCTGATCCGCGTGTTCGTAGACATAACAATGGTCACAGGCCAGGTCGCACCTGCTGTGCACCTTGAGGACGAATTCGCGGAAGGGGACCAGGGGTCCTGTCATTCCGCCATTCTAGCCGCCCTCAAGGCACGGATCAGAGAGCCGAACTGAAGGTGGAGGTCCGGATGGAGCGGCCGGTCGACGCACCGAATACACGGTCGATCTTCCTGGCGGCGTCGGCGCTGCGGGCGTCGATCGCGGCGAGGGTGGTGCGGGGCTTCGCGGGGGCGAAGGCGGGGGTGGTTCCGTAGGTCTTCACGGCCGTCCTCGGGGGATCCTCGATGGTCTATTTCCGGACATTGAAATGCTGCCGGTTCCCGCATAATTGCAGAGTCCGGAAAGGCAGACTTTACTCCCACGCCGCCCCTTTCACACGCCGGCGAACGAGCCGTCACACTCCGTTTCTCCGATCGATACCTCGCCTTCATTCACCCGGACGGGTGAGGCCGATTACGGACACCCTCCGGCCGGCCCGGGGCGCGCGGCCTCGCACGCACCCCGTACGCAGCCCAGGACCCGTTCGCGGCTGTCGACGGGCGGCACGCCCCCGGCACCGCCCGTGCGGTCCGCCTCGATGGCCCCTCCCCCGTCGACAGTCGTTGCGGATCCGTCACGTTGAGCGACAACTGCCCTGTCGTTCACACCAGTTGGGAAACTTTCTCACACTCCGGCCCGGCTTGACGGGCCTTCGGTGCAGGTGGCCGAAGTCCGCTCTCCGGGCCCCGCGCGGACCGGCGGCACCCTTGCCGCCCCCCGGCCCCGGACCTACTCTCAGGGCCCCGGACGGGGCGGGGCGGCCGTGCGGACGGCCGGGTCTCACCGACAACCGCGGACGGGGGTGACCATGGCGGAGCTCCCTGGGCCGCTGAGGTCCATGGTCTTCAGGAACGAGGACCTTCCGGCACTGTTCCACCGCACGGACGCCCTAGCCGTCGCCCGGCAGCGCGAGGCCGTGAACACCACCCGCGTCCAGCTGGCGCTGCTGGTGGCGGGCGCGGTGCCCGCGGCGCTCCCGTGGCACGCCGAGGACGGCCCGGCCGTTCAGCTTCTCCACGGCGCCGCGGTCCTGGCGTATCTGGGGGTCCTGTTCACGACCTACCTCGCCTCCCGGCGCAAGGCCAAGTCGCACTGGCAACTGAACCGCTCCGCCGCCGAGTTCATCAAGTCCCTCTGCTGGCGCTACGCGGTCCACGGCTCGCCCTTCGAGACCGCGGCCCCGCACCCCGAGGCGCTGTTCGCCAGCCGGCTGGAGGAGGGGCTCCAGGAACTGAGGAAGGTGGGCTGGACCGACCCGCGGGAGGCGCCGGCGGACAGGGGCGGCGCGGTCATCACGGAGTCCATGCGGGAGTTGCGGGACAAGGCCTTCACCGTACGCAAGGAGACGTATGTACGGGACCGGCTGATCGAGCAGCGGCGGTGGTACCGCAGACGGCGCCTCGTCTCCCGGCGCGGCGCGCTCGTCTGGTCCGGGGCGATCGTGGCGCTGACCCTTCCGGCGCTGGCGCTGAGCGTGCTGCACACCTTCGGGGTGGGGCGCTCCCTGGGGCTGACCGGGGTGCTGTCCGCGGCCGGAGCGGCCTGCCTGGCCTGGAACGAGCTGCGCCGCCACCATCCGCTGATCTCCGCGCACTCCCTGGTGGAGGACGATCTGGAGTCGATGCAGGCCGCCATGGAGACCACGCTCACCGAGCGGCAGTGGCCGGTGGCGGTCTTCGAGACCGAGCGGATCGTCTCGCCGGAGCACACCGACTGGCTGGTCCGGCACCGCACCTGAACCGGCGGTGTCCGGGGGCGGGGGCCCGGTGTCACCCCCGCTCCACGCCGTCCCGCCAGATGACGGTGACCGGCCGGCCCAGCGTACGGGCGTACGTCACGATGTCGCCGGTGCCGCCGAGGCCCCGGGCCGGGCGGCCGTCCCAGACGGCGAGCAGCAGGTCGCAGTGGTCGGCGATGTAGGCGCCCGCCGCGTAGTACGCCTCGTCGGTGGAGTGCGGGAAGTCCAGCCGGACCTCCTGGGCCGCACGGGACTTGAGCAGGCGGTAGCGGGTCAGGTCGGCGGTGTTCTCGAAGCAGTCCTCGTAGTCGCCGCTGGGGATCACCACCGTCAGCTTCGCGCCCTGGTCCAGGGCGAGGCCGGCGAAGAGCTGGTCGGCGCCGACGGCCAGGCTGGAGAGCGCCTCCGTGGCTCCGTCGAGGCCGTTCAGGGCGGCCCGCAGACCGGCGAGCACATGGGCCTGGGCGCCTGCGGGAATGGTGCGGTGACCGGTGATTCCGATGCGATTCACGGACCTGGGACCCCCTGGTGTCGGCGCTTCCCGTGCGACCGGTCGTGGCGACATCCTCTCAAGAGCCGGGGGGCGCACGGGAGCCCCCGTCCGGAACTCCGGACGGGGGCTCGCGGGTACGGACAGCTCCGGGTATCGCCGGTACGCCGGCCGGGGAACCGGTGCGCCGGTCGGGTGACCCGGTGCGCCGGTCAGTAGACGCTGACGCCGTACGCGTTCAGGGCCTCGACGACCGGCTGGAAGAAGGTCGTACCGCCGGAGGAGCAGTTGCCGCTGCCGCCGGAGGTGAGACCGATCGCCCGGGTGCCGGAGTAGAGCGGGCCGCCGGAGTCGCCGGGCTCGGCGCACACGTTGGTGCGGATCATGCCGGTCACGACGTCGCCGCCGCCGTAGTTGACGGTGGCGTTGAGTCCGGTGACCGATCCGCTGCGGGTGCCGGTGGTGGAGCCGCGGCGGGTGACCGCCATCCCGACGGTGGCGTTGGCGGCGCTGGTGATGTCCTGGCCGCCGACCGTGCCGTCCTTGGGGATGGTGGTGTTGGTGTAGCGCACGATGCCGTAGTCGTTGCCCGGGAAGCTGGAGCCGGCGGTCGTGCCGAGCACGGTGGTGCGGGCGGAGTTGGCCCACCAGGTGCTCGAACCGTTGGTGCAGTGACCGGCGGTCAGGAAGTAATAGGTGTTGCCGCTGCGGACGTTGAAGCCCAGCGAGCAGCGCCCGGTGTTGGAGTAGATGGCGTCGCCACCGGAGATCAGCTTGGTGAACTTGCCGGGGGTGCGCTCGATCCTGAGGGCCGAGGCCTTGTCGCCCGCGGCCTTCTTGATCCGGTCGATCTCCGCCTGCGTGACCGTGCTGTCCACGGTGACGACGAGGCGGTTGGTCTTCGGGTCGACGTTCCAGGCGGTGCCCGCGATGTCGGCGCCGAGCACGGCGTCGCTCGCCGCGGTCAGCTGGGTGGCGCTGAACGTACCGGTGGGTTCGGCACTGGCACTGGCGGTGGGAACGGTGAACGCCGCGACGGCGGCGAGTCCGGCGAAGACGGCCGTGGTACGGATGCGTCTCGCGTGGTTGCGGCGGGGGTTGGTGCGCTTGATCCTCACTTCGGGTTCCTCCGAGGGGAATCGGGGGCCCGCTTGTGGGGTGGCGGGCCCATGAGGCGCAGTCGGGGGCCTGTCCGGATTCCGGAGTTGCCGTGCCCCTGACAATCGCTGACGAGAGTATCGAGGGGTCCGGACAGCCGGCGCAAGCATGCCTTTCGGCCACGGGCGCCCTCCACAAGACCCGGCCCCCGGCAGCCGTCGGCCGACCGGCAGCCGTACGGTCACGGCGAGACCGCCGCCCTCCGGGCCCGGTACCG
>NZ_JBEYKR010000044.1:0-46189 GCF_040703535.1 Streptomyces sp. NPDC007346 | reverse complement strand
CCCTCCCGGGGGGGGCCCCCCCGCCCCCGCCGCCGGGGCCCCCCCACCCTTCACGCGTGCGCCTACGCGTCAGGGGCCGGACCTGCCGCCGCCCCGCTGGTCCTGGTCGCCGCCGCCGGGGCCGCCGATCACGCCGGGCGGGAGCTGGATGCCGCCGGGCCGGTTGCGGCCGGGCTTGCTGTCCTCGCGGCCCTCGTCGCTGTCGCCGTCGCGGTCGCCGTCCTCCTTCTCCTTGTCCTTGTCCTCCTTGACCTTCGCCCGGGGGACGGAGACGGGGTTGAACTGAGGAGTCTCGGAGGCCTCGAGCGCGCCGGTCATGGCGATCCGCCAGATCGGGCCGGGGAGGCAGCCACCGCAGACCTTGTCGTAGTACTGGCCGCCGATGGTCACGTTGAACATCGAGCTCTTGTCGCCGATGTCGTCCCCGACCCACACCGCGGTGGAGAGGTTCGGCGTGTACCCGACGAACCACGCGTCCTTGCGGTCGTTCGTCGTACCGGTCTTGCCCGCGTTGTCCCGGTCGCTCAGACCGGCCTGCGTACCGGTGCCGTCCTCGACGACGCCCTTGAGCATCTGGTTAATGGTGTCCGCGGTCTTCTCGCTCATCGCCCGCGAGCACTTCGACTTCGGGACCTTGAGCTTCTTGCCGTTCGGGTCGGTGATCGACTCGATGGCGATGGGCGTGCAGTACGTGCCCCGGTTGGCGAACGCGGCGTACGCGCCGGCCATGGAGAGCGGGGTGCTCACCTCGCCACCGAGGGTGATCGAGGGGTACTCCCCGATCTTCTTGCCGTCACCGCGCTCGTAACCGAGCTTCTTCGCCATCTCCACGGTCTCGCAGAGGCCGGCCTTCTGCTCCAGCAGCGCGAAGTAGGTGTTGATGGACTTGCCGAGCGCGCTGGTCATGTCCCAGGAGCCCTTCTCGGACTCCAGCTCGTTCTGCAGGGGCCAGTCCGCGTAGCCCGCCGGGGAGCCGGTGCAGTTGCGGAAGTCCTGCTCCTTCATGGTCATCTTCCAGTCCGTCGAGAACGACGTCGCCGGGGTGATGCCCTTCTCCAGCGCCGCCGCCGCGGTGAACGGCTTGAACGTCGAGCCGACCTGGAAGCCGTACGTGCTGCCGCCCATCTTGTTGCTGACGGCGAGGTTGAGCACGGTCTCGTTCTGCGTCTGGTCCAGGCCGTACGGGCGGGACTGGCCCATCGAGAGGATCTTGCCGCTGCCCGGCTGCACCTGCACCACGGAGGCCGCGAACTTGTCGTCCTTGTTGACCTTCGCGGTCGCGGCCTGGTTGGCGGCCTGCTGGGCGCGCGGGTCGAGGGTGGTCCTGATGGTGAGCCCGCCGAGGTTCCAGAGCTTGGAGCGCTCCTCGTCGGTCTTGCCGAACGCCGGGTCGGTCAGGATCGTCTTGCGTACGTAGTCGCAGAAGAACCCGGACCCGCTGACGGCCGTGATGCAGCCGTTCTTCGGCTTGCTGACCTTCAGCTTGATCGGGGTCTCCATGGCCTTGTCGGCCTCGGCCTGCGTGATGGCCTTGGTGGCGGCCATCCGGGTGAGCACGGTGTTACGGCGCTTGGTGGCCTCTTCCGTGTCGTTGACCGGGTCGTAGCGGGTCGGCGACTGGACGATGCCGGCGAGCAGCGCGGCCTCCTCCACCTTCAGGTCCTTGGCGCGCTTGGAGAAGTACCGCTGGGACGCCGCCTCGACGCCGTACGCCTGCTGGCCGAAGAAGGTGATGTTGAGGTAGTTCTCCAGGATCTTCTTCTTGCCGAGCTCCTCCTCGACCTGGATCGCGTACTTCAGCTCGCGGACCTTGCGGCCGAGTGTCTGCTCGGTGGCCTGCGCGACCTTCTCCTGGTCGTCGCCCGCCTCCTCGACGAAGACGTTCTTCACGTACTGCTGGGTGAGGGTCGACGCGCCCTGCGCGGTCCCGCCCGACTGCACGTTGCGGTTCATCGCGCGCAGGATGCCCTTGAGGTCGACCGCCCCGTGCTCGTAGAAGCGGGAGTCCTCGATCGCGATGATCGCGTCCTGCATGTACGGGGAGATGTCCTTGAGCGGGACCACGGTGCGGTCGCGCGAGTAGACCGTCGCGATCGGTCCGCCGTCGCGGTCCAGGATCGTGGTCCGCTGGCTGAGCGGCGGCGTCTTGAGGTTGGAGGGGATCTCGTCGAACCCTTCGACCGTCCCCTTGGCGGCGAGCCCCAACGCTCCGGCTGCGGGCAGCGCGATGCCTGCCAGGACTGCTCCGGAGAGTGCGGCGACACCGAGGAACTTGGCGGCCTGCTGGGTCGTGGTGAGACCCCCGCCCGAGCGCTTCTTTGGCATGAGGGCAGCCTAATCCGTAGTGATGAGCGTTCTGTAGGAACGGGGGCCTCTCGGAGCGTTCGAGTACCAGACCGTGACATCCGGGCGCGGGGGCCGGTGCGGGCGCGGGTCTGCCGGGACCCGGCACGGGTCTGCGCGACGACTCGGCACGGGTCCGCTCGAGGACTCGGCGCTGGCCTGCTCGACGACTCGGCGCCAAGGACGGCACGGCAACGCGAGGCGCCCGCGTTCTCATTCGCCTCATTCGCCGGACAGGCGTACAGGCCTTGGCCTAAGCTGCTCTCAACTGTCACAGCAGTCCGGTTCCGTATCAACCCCCCTGCAACCTCATGCGCCTCTTCTGGACATTCTTCTCCCGGCCGACGCACAGGTGAATCGCACATCGTGGCGCTCCCGAAATCGCCCGTGTGTCACTGAACGTCCGTTGCCATTCGGGTGTACTGTCCCGTTTTCGCGGAGTTAGTCGCGCATGTCTTCCCCTCACTCCCCTGGGTGATCTGCCGCATACGCATAGTCCGTTCGGACCATTCAAGATTGGGCCCGAAGGGGGTGTTGTGCTGTCCCCACCTTCCGTAACGTCCTCAACTGGCAGCGGTGAATATGCCGCTACCGCCGTGGGGGAGCCTCGATTCGGGAGAGGACGGCGCCGGCATGGGCTGGGTAACCGACTGGAGTGCGCAGGCAGCCTGCCGCACTACCGATCCGGATGAACTGTTCGTACAAGGGGCAGCGCAGAACAGGGCCAAGGCGGTGTGCACCGGATGCCCGGTGCGGACCGAGTGCCTGGCCGACGCGTTGGACAATCGCGTCGAGTTCGGCGTGTGGGGCGGAATGACGGAGCGGGAGCGCCGCGCACTGCTGCGCCGCCGGCCCACCGTCACGTCCTGGCGCCGCCTGCTGGAGACCGCACGCAGTGAGTACGAGCGGTCCACCGGCATGCTGCCCGCGGTGATCGGGCTGGAGGACGACGAACTGCACGAGACGTACGCCGCCGTCGGGTAGGGCGCGGAAACGTTCGGGGCGCCCGGACAGGGCGCCGCGGGAGGTCTACGCCGCTCCGGCCGGAGCCGGGGCGGAACCGGACGCCAGGCGGTCGCCGATGGCCCGCAGGCCGTCCAGGTCGTGCACATCGCCGGGCAGCGCGGCCACCGCGGTCACCAGGACCTCGGGGTGCAGTTCGGTGAAGCGGTCGCGGGTGTGCTGTTCGCGCGCGACGACCTGCATGCGCTCGGCGTGCAGACGCAGCAGACCGGCCGTCAGTTCGTCGACGTCCACAGGGGATTCAGCAGCGACGGTGGTGTCGGAGCTGCCGCCCGTCGTGCCGCCCGTTGCGCTCTTCGCGTGCGGCTCGTGGTCGTGCTGGTGCGTGTCCTCGTGATCGTGATGGCGGTCGTCCACCTCGGGGGCGTCGTGTACCTCGGCGTTCTCGTGCGGGGTCTGCTCGTGCTGCTGGTGTTGCTGGGTGTCGGGCTCGGGCTCGGGCTGGTGCTCAGGCTCGGGGGAGAGCGGCGGCGCGGTGGCATCGGGGGCGGTGACCGCAGGGTCGGGGGCCTCCGGGTCACCAAGGCCAGCCTTCCCGGCCGTCTGATCCACAATGCGGGCGTCGTCAAGATTTTCTGCGGCGGCAAGCGCCTGCTCGGCGGAGAGCCGGGAGGCCTCGCTGCCGTGCGCCCGGTTGAGGACGAGACCGGCCAGCGGCATGTCCTCCGCCGCCAGCCGCTCCACGAAGTACGCCGCTTCGCGCAGCGCGTCCCGCTCCGGCGTCGCGACCACGAGGAAGGCCGTGCCGGGGGCCTGGAGCAGCTTGTACGTGGCATCCGCGCGGCTGCGGAAGCCGCCGAACATGGTGTCCATCGCGGCGACGAACGTCTGTACGTCCCGCAGGAACTGGCCGCCGAGCAGCTTGCCCAGCGTCCCGGTCATCATCGACATGCCGACATTGAGGAACTTCATCCCGGCCCGGCCGCCCACCTTCGCGGGCGCCATCAGCAGCCGGATGAACTTCCCGTCCAGGAACGAGCCGAGCCGCTTCGGCGCGTCCAGGAAGTCCAGCGCGGAGCGCGAGGGCGGGGTGTCGACGATGATCAGGTCCCACTCGTCGCGCGCCCGCAGCTGCCCGAGCTTCTCCATCGCCATGTACTCCTGCGTACCGGCGAACCCGGCCGACAGGGACTGGTAGAACGGGTTCTCCAGGATCGCGCGGGCCCTATCAGCGTCCGCGTGCGCCTCCACGGTCTCGTCGAAGGTCCGCTTCATGTCGAGCATCATGGCGTGCAGTTCGCCCTCGCCCGCGATGCCGCCGACCCGGCGCGGGACGTTGTCCAGCTGGTCGATGCCCATGGACTGCGCGAGCCGGCGGGCCGGGTCGATGGTGAGGACGACGACCTTCCGGCCGCGCTCGGCCGCCCGTACGCCCAGAGCGGCGGCCGTCGTGGTCTTGCCGACGCCGCCGGAGCCGCAGCACACGATGATCCGGATGGCCGGGTCGTCGAGCAGGGCGTCGGTGTCCAGCCCGCGAGGCTCCTCCGCGTCCTGATCCGCGCCCGGTCCCTCTGCGCCCGGTCCCTCTGCGTGCGGTCCCGGAGCCCCCGTCGTGGTCCCCGCCGTGGCCCGTGTCATGAATCCGCCCCTTCCCCTACGCCCTGCTTACGGAGCTCCGTGGCCAGGTCGTGCAGCGCGGCGAGGTCCACCCCGTCACCGACCAGCGGGAGCTCGGCGGTCGGCAGGCCGAGGCCGGCCAGTACGGCGCGCTGCTCGCGCTCCAGGCCGACGCGCTGGGCGTGTTCGGCGGCCTGCTCGATCAGGGGCCGTACGAGGGCGGCGGAGCCGGTCACTCCGGCGCGGGTCAGTGTCTTGGCGATCTCCTTGCGGCGGCCGGTCGCGGCGGTGCGCAGGGTCTCTTCGTCGACCAGGTGCGGGCGCACCATGTTCACGATGACGCGGCCCACGGGGAGGTCGGCGGCGCGCAGTTCGGCGATGCCGTCGGCGGTCTCCTGGACCGGCATCTCCTCCAGGAGGGTCACCAGGTGGACCGCGGTCTGCGGGGACTTCAGGACCCGCATCACGGCCTGGGCCTGGTTGTGTATCGGGCCGATCCTGGCCAGCCCCGCGACCTCGTCGTTGACGTTCAGGAAGCGCGTGATGCGGCCGGTGGGCGGGGCGTCCATGATCACGTAGTCGTAGACGAACCGGCCCTGCCTGTCCTTGCGGCGTACGGCCTCGCACGCCTTGCCGGTCAGCAGGACGTCCCGGACCCCGGGCGCGATGGTGGTGGCGAAGTCGATCGCGCCGAGCTTCTTGAGCGCCCGGCCCGCGCCACCGAGCTTGTAGAACATCTGGAGGTAGTCGAGGAGCGCCTGCTCGGCGTCGATCGCCAGCGCGTGCACCTCGCCGCCGCCCGGCGCCACGGCGATCTTCCGCTCCTCATAGGGGAGCGCGTCGGAATCGAAGAGCTGGGCGATGCCCTGTCTGCCCTCGACCTCGACGAGGAGGGTGCGCCTGCCCTCGGTCGCGAGGGCGAGCGCGAGGGCGGCGGCGACCGTGGTCTTACCGGTACCGCCCTTGCCGCTGACGACCTGGAACCTGCTCACGTATTCGAGCCTAACCAGTCCGGTCCCGGGCTACGCACGGGACCGTCGGTGGCAGGCGTTACAGTCAGGCCCATGACCAAGTGGGAATACGCGACCGTGCCCCTACTCGTGCACGCGACCAAGCAGATTCTGGACACCTGGGGCGAGGACGGCTGGGAGCTGGTCCAGGTCGTTCCCGGCCCGAACAACCCCGAACAGCTCGTGGCCTACCTGAAGCGGGAGAAGAGCTAGTGGCGGGCGCCGTGGAGTCCCGGCTCGCCGAGCTGGGCCTGACCCTGCCCCCCGTCGTGCCGCCGCTGGCCTCGTACCAGCCGGCCGTGCAGTCCGGGGTGTACGTGTACACCTCGGGCCAGCTCCCGATGGTGGACGGCAAGCTCGCCGTCACCGGCAAGGTCGGCGCCGAGGTGACGCCGGACGAGGCCAAGGAGCTCGCGAAGACCTGCGCGCTCAACGCCCTGGCCGCCGTGAAGTCGGTCGCCGGTGACCTGGACCGGATCAAGCGCGTGGTGAAGGTCGTGGGCTTCGTCGCCTCGGCGTCCGACTTCACCGGCCAGCCCGCCGTGGTCAACGGTGCGAGCGAGCTGCTGGGCGCGGTCCTGGGCGACAAGGGCGTGCACGCACGCAGCGCCGTGGGCGTGGTCGTGCTGCCGCTGGACGCCCCGGTCGAGGTCGAGGTCCAGGTGGAGCTCGTCGACGCCTGAGCCGGAGCCGCCCGGCCTTTTCCGATGTCCCTCCCGATCCCGTCCGGTCCTGCGACCGGGCGGGATCGTGTGCATGGGGGCAGGTGTGTGTACGGGGCGTGTCGGGACGCTGTGCCGATCACGAAGCCTCTCGAACATCGGCGCGGTTCCGGATAGCCTCCGGCCATGTCCCAAGGTCAGTGGTACCCCCCGGAATGGCCCGACCGGATCCGGGCGCTCGCAGCCGGTGAGCTGACGGCCGTGACGCCCCGGCGGGCCGCCACCGTGATGCTGCTCCGCGATCCGGGAGCGACGAGCGGCACGGGAGCGACGGCCGGTGCGAAGGGGCGGACCGGAACGGAAGGGCAGGCTGGCAGGGAAGGGCAGGCCGGCACGGAAGGGCGGACCGGCGCCGAGGAGCAGGGCGGTACGGGCGGTCCTGTCGTGCACATGTTGCGCCGGCGGACCTCCATGGCGTTCGCCGGAGGCGCGTACGCCTATCCGGGTGGCGGGGTCGATCCGCGCGACGACGACCGGCTGATCGGGTGGGCCGGGCCTCCACTGGAGCAGTGGGCCGACCGGCTCGGCGTGGCGACGGTCGCCGAGGCGCAGGCCATCGTCTGCGCGGCGGTGCGCGAGACGTTCGAGGAGGCGGGGGTCCTGCTCGCCGGTCCGACCGCCGGGACGGTGGTCGGCGACACGACCGGGGCGGACTGGGAGGCCGACCGGGAGGCGCTGGTCGCCCGCGATCTGTCCTTCGCGGAGTTCCTGGACCGGCGTGGGCTGCTGCTCCGCTCGGACCTGCTGGGCGCCTGGGCCCGCTGGATCACCCCGGAGTTCGAACCGAGGCGGTACGACACCTGGTTCTTCGTCGCCGCACTCCCCGAGGGGCAGCGCACCCGGGCCGTCTCCACGGAGGCGGACCGTACGGTGTGGATCGCCCCGGCGGAGGCGACCCGCCGCTACGACCTGGGCGAGCTGCTGATGATGCCGCCCACCGTGTCGACGCTGCGGGCCCTGACGCCCTTCAGGACGGCCGCCGAGGCGCTCGGGGCAGCGGACGGCCAGGACATGACTCCCGTACTCGCGCAGGCCCGTCTGGAGGGGGATGAGCTGGTGCTGAGCTGGCCGGGGCACGACGAGTTCACCAAGCACGTGGCCACGGCGGGCGAGAGCGGTGGTGCGGCGTGAGCGACGCAGCCGCCCTCCCGGGACAGCCGCGCGGGATCGTGGCCTCCGGGCCCGCGACCGCCCGTACGGTCAACGTCCTGGCGCCGAACCCGTCCGCGATGACGCTCGACGGCACGAACACCTGGATCGTCGCCGAGCCCGGCTCCGATCTCGCGGTCGTCATCGATCCGGGGCCGCTCGACGACGTACACCTGAGGGCCGTGATCGACGCGGTGGAGCGGTCCGGGCGTCGCGTGGCCCTTACTTTGCTCACGCACGGCCATCCCGATCACGCGGAGGGCGCGGGGCGGTTCGCCGAGCTGACGCGGACGAAGGTACGGGCCCTGGATCCGGCGCTGCGGCTCGGGGACGAGGGTCTCGGGGCGGGCGATGTGATCACCACCGGCGGCTTGGAGCTGCGCGTGGTCCCGACGCCGGGCCACACCGCCGACTCGCTCTCGTTCCATCTGCCCGCCGACCGGGCGGTGCTGACGGGCGACACGATCCTCGGCCGCGGGACGACGGTCGTCGCGCACCCGGACGGGCGGCTCGGCGACTACCTGGACTCGCTGCGGCGGCTGCGCTCGCTGACGGTCGACGACGGCGTGCACACGGTGCTGCCGGGCCACGGGCCGGTCCTGGAGGACGCGCAGGGGGCCGTGGAGTTCTACCTGGCCCACCGCGCGCACCGGCTGGCCCAGGTCGAGACGGCGGTGGAGGCGGGGCACCGGACGCCGTCGGACGTGGTGGCCCGGGTCTACGCCGACGTGGACCGCTCCCTGTGGCCGGCCGCCGAGCTGTCGGTACGGGCCCAGCTGGAGTACCTCACCGAGCACGGGCTCATCTGAAGGAGCCCGCGGGTACGGACAGTGGCCCGCGCGTACGGACAGTGGCCCGCGTGAACGTACAGAGAGACGCGTGAACGTATAGGGGGCCGCGTGAACGGAAGGGCCCCGTGCCGACCGGAGTACGTCAGGTCGGCACGGGGCCCTTCGCGTCAGCTCACATCACCAGGAGGGTCAGCGCGAACGCTTGGCGAGGCGCTCCACGTCCAGCAGGATGACCGCGCGGGCCTCCAGGCGCAGCCAGCCACGGCCGGCGAAGTCCGCGAGGGCCTTGTTGACCGTCTCGCGGGAGGCGCCGACCAGCTGGGCCAGCTCCTCCTGGGTGAGGTCGTGAACGACGTGGATGCCTTCCTCCGACTGGACGCCGAAGCGGCGCGACAGGTCCAGGAGGGCACGGGCGACACGGCCCGGCACATCGGAGAAGACCAGGTCGGACATCTGGTCGTTGGTCTTGCGCAGGCGCCGGGCGACCGCGCGCAGCAGCGCGGTGGCGACCTCGGGCCGGGCGTTGAGCCAGGGCTGCAGGTCGCCGTGGCCGAGGCCGAGGAGCTTGACCTCGGTCAGCGCGGAGGCGGTCGCCGTACGCGGGCCGGGGTCGAAGAGCGACAGCTCGCCGATCAGCTCGCCGGGGCCGAGCACGGCCAGCATGTTCTCGCGCCCGTCGGGCGAGGTGCGGTGGAGCTTCACCTTGCCCTCGGTGACCACGTACAGGCGGTCACCCTGGTCGCCCTCGTGGAAGAGCGCGTCGCCGCGCGCGAGGGTCACCTCACTCATCGAGGCGCGGAGCTCCGCGGCCTGCTCGTCATCGAGCGCCGCGAAAAGCGGGGCGCGCCGCAGAACGTCGTCCACGAGTTTCTCTCCTTGTCGGCCTGTTCAGGGAACCGTGGTCCCCATCATGCCGGACGGTAAAACAGTGCGATCAATCACAAACCAGTTTGACGCACGGGCGGGCCGGTCCCTACGGCAGGGGGCCGATCGGGGGTGGATACGCGGTGACCGGGGCGGTTGTCAGTGGCTGGCTCTAGGCTGGCCGGGTGTCCAGAATGCCGGGGAGTAGCACGGGCCGAGGGGGCTGATGGGGTGTCGGGGAAGCGTGATTCCGCTATGGGCGAACACTCTTCGCTTCGCCCCGAGAGTGCCGCAAATGGCTCCTTGGAAGGACCGGGGAAGCCGGTCCGGAAGTCGGCCAGGAGGTCCGCAGTGACATCGTCAGAGTCCGGAACGTCGCCCGAGACCTCGACCGCGAAGGCGCCCGGGACAGCGAAGGCGCCCGGGACGACCAAAGCGGCCAAGGCGCCCGGGACAGCGAAGGCGCCCAAGGCGCCCGGGACGCCGAAGATCCCCAAGGCCGAGTCGCACCTCGCGCTGGTCCGCCGGGCCCGCCGGATCAACCGGGAGCTCGCCGAGGTCTATCCGTATGCCCACCCCGAGCTGGACTTCCGCAACCCGTTCGAGCTGCTCGTCGCCACGGTCCTCTCCGCCCAGACCACCGACCTGAGGGTCAACCAGACCACTCCCGCGCTCTTCGCCGCCTACCCGACGCCCGAGGACATGGCGGCGGCCGTTCCGGAGGAGATGGAGGAGCTGATCCGGCCGACCGGCTTCTTCCGGGCCAAGACCAAGTCCCTCCTCGGCCTCTCCGCCGCCCTGAGGGACGACTTCAGCGGCGAGGTCCCCGGCCGCCTGGAGGACCTGGTCAAGCTGCCCGGTGTCGGCCGCAAGACCGCCAACGTCGTCCTGGGCAATGCCTTCGGGGTCCCCGGCATCACCGTGGACACGCACTTCGGCCGCCTGGTCCGGCGCTGGAAGTGGACGGACGAGGAGGACCCTGTGAAGGTCGAGGCGGTGATCGCCGACATCTTCCCCAGGAGCGAGTGGACGATGCTCTCGCACCGGGTGATCTTCCACGGCCGCCGGATCTGCCACGCCCGTAAGCCGGCCTGCGGCGCCTGCCCCATCGCCCCGCTCTGTCCTTCGTACGGTGAGGGGGAGACCGACCCGGAGAAGGCCAGGAAGCTGCTGAAGTACGAGATGGGCGGCTACCCGGGCCAGCGGCTCAGCCCGCCCCCCGACTTCCCGGGCAAGCCCGCTCCCGCCCTGGGAGCCGCATGAGGGAAGGCCGCACCGAGCACCCTCCCGAGAGACGACGGAATGGCGCGGAACGAAATGGCCGACGACAGGCGTTGTGAAACAACGGGAACAAGGGGGGCGCCGATGCCGCACATGCACACGCACACGCCTACGGACACGCACGCGGACAGCCGTCCGGACAGCCACACGACCGTCAGCCGCGCAGCCGAGCCGCGCGCAGCCGAGCCGCAGGCGTCCGACGTCCCTGCGTCCGACGTCCATACGTCCGGCACCCGGGCAGCCGGCGCCCGCTCAGCAGGCACCGGCGCCCACGCAGCAGCAACCAGCACCCATGCCCCAGCCGCTCCAGCTGCTCCTGCTGCTCCTGCCGCGATCGACGTGACCACCGCGGGCCTGCCCGCCTGGCTCGACCCCGTGGCCCAGGCCGCCCGCAGCGTCCGCCCGCAGCAGCTCAGCCGCTTCCTGCCGCCCGAGAGCGGAGCGGGCAGGCAGTCCGCCGTCCTGGTCCTCTTCGGTGAAGGCGCGCGCGGCCCCGAGCTGCTGCTGATGGAGCGCTCCGGCACCCTGCGCTCCCACGCCGGGCAGCCGTCCTTCCCCGGCGGCTCGCTCGACCCCGAGGACGGCGACCAGGCCACCACCGGACCGCTGCGGGCCGCGTTGCGCGAGGCCGAGGAGGAGACGGGCCTCGACCCCCGGGGTGTCCAGCTCTTCGGCGTGCTGCCCCGGCTGTACATCCCCGTCAGCAGCTTCGTCGTGACGCCCGTCCTCGGCTGGTGGCGTGCGCCCAGCCCGGTCGGGGTGGTCGATCCGGCCGAGACGGCCCGGGTCTTCACCGTTCCCGTGGCGGATCTCACGGACCCGGCCAACCGGGCCACGGCCGTCCACCCGAGCGGTCACAGCGGCCCGGCCTTCCTGGTCGAATCAGCTCTGGTCTGGGGATTCACCGCCGGAGTGATCGACCGGATTCTGCACTACGCGGGCTGGGAACGCCCGTGGGACCGGGCCAGACAGGTGCCGCTCGACTGGCGCGCATGACACGCTGGCTGTCCTGCTGCGCTGTACCGGGCCCGGCCCGGACCCCGTCACCCCCGACGGGCCAGGTGACGAAACTGCGAGGCTATTGACGGTGAACGTGCTGGACATCCTGCTGCTGCTCGCCGCCGTATGGTTCGCGGTCATCGGCTACCGACAGGGTTTCGTCGTCGGCGTCCTGTCGGTGATCGGCTTCCTCGGCGGCGGTCTCGTCGCCGTCTACCTGCTGCCGATCATCTGGGACCGGGTGACGGAGGGGGCGGAGGTCTCCACCGCGACGGCCATCGGCGCGGTCGTCGTCGTCATCGTCTGCGCCTCGATCGGCCAGGCCTTCACCACCCACCTGGGCAACAAGCTCCGCAGATACATCACGTGGTCGCCCGCCCGCGCGCTGGACGCGACCGGCGGCGCCCTGGTCAACGTGGTGGCCATGCTGCTGGTCGCCTGGCTGATCGCGCTGCCGCTGGCCCGCACCTCGCTGCCGACCCTCGGCAAGGAGGTCCGCAACTCCTCGGTGCTCCTCGGGATCTCCCGGGTGATGCCCCAGCAGGCGCCGCCCTGGTTCCGGGACTTCTCCTCCGTCCTCGCGCAGAACGGCTTCCCGCAGGTCTTCAGCCCCTTCGCCAACGAGCCGATCACCGAGGTCAAGCCCCCGGACCCGGCGCTGGTGGGCAGCCCGGTCGCCGCCCGCGCGAAGAAGTCGATCGTCAAGGTCGTGGGTACGGCCCCGAGCTGCGGCAAGGTCCTCGAAGGCACCGGCTTCGTCTTCTCCGACCGCCGGGTCATGACCAACGCCCACGTCGTCGGCGGCGTCGACGAGCCGACCGTCCAGATCGGCGGCGAAGGCCGGCTGTACGACGCCAAGGTGGTCCTCTACGACTGGCAGCGCGACATCGCGGTCCTGGACGTCCCCGACCTCAAGGCCACACCGCTGGAGTTCACCGGCACGGACGACGACGCGGCGAGCGGCGACAGCGCGATCGTCGCGGGCTTCCCGGAGAACGGCGCCTACGACGTGCGCTCGGCCCGGGTCCGCGCCCGTATCGACGCCAACGGCCCCGACATCTACCAGCGGGGCACCGTCCTCCGCGACGTCTACTCCCTCTACGCGACCGTGCGCCAGGGCAACTCGGGCGGCCCGCTGCTCACTCCGGACGGAAAGGTGTACGGAGTGGTGTTCGCCAAGTCGCTCGACGACCCGGACACCGGGTACGCGCTGACGGCCGACGAGATCCGCGAGGACATCGAGATCGGCCGCACGGCCGACCAGCAGGTCGACAGCCAGGGCTGCGCCCTCTGACGACCCCGCCCCGGTCCCGTAACGGGTCCCGCAACGGATGAAGACCCCCGCCGGTCAGCGCACGCGGACCGGCGGAGGTGGGTTGTCAGAAGAGATCAGCTACGGGGGTGGCGCAGCCGCGCCGAGACCCAGCGGGCCCGACGGCGGAGGATGCGCGGAATCCCGAGCCGGTGATGATGAAGGTCCTGCACATCGTGCACCCGGCCCAGGGGGCCGCCCCCCTCATGAGTGCTCGCACCTGCTGTCGCGGTGGAGCGGCGGTTGCGTGCTTCGCCAGTGAAGTCGTGCGTCCAGCCCATACCCCGACGTCTGCCCGTGACCCAAGGTCGGTAATCGTGCGCGAGTCAGCCAATTGGCTTATGCGGCAGGCAAGTGGCTGTTCCCCGGACGGCCGTGCCCCTGGTGGCCGCGCGGCTACCGGTCGGGCTCAGGATCCTTGAGCCAGTTGATGAGTTCGGTGGAGAAGGCGATCGGATCCTCCTCGTGGGGGAAGTGACCGACACCGTCGAAAAGTCGCCACCGGTAGGGCGCCTCGACGTACTCGCCGGACCCCGCCGAACTCCGGGTGCGGACCGCCGGATCGAGTGATCCGTGCAGGTGCAGAGTGGGCACCCGTACGGGGCGCTTCATCCGCCGGTTGAACTGGATCCCGTCCGGACGAGCCATCGAGCGGACCATCCAGCGGTACGGCTCGATCGAGCAGTGCGCCGTCGAGGGGATGCGCATGGCGGCCCGGTAGACGTCCAGGGTCTCCTCGTCGGGGAACTCCGGGGCCCGGGGCCCGGCCCACTCCTGGACCAGCCGCCCCACCAGGGCCGCGTCGTCCGCGACGAGCTGACGCTCCGGCAGCCAGGGGCGCTGGAAGCCCCAGATGTACGAGCCCGCCCGTGACTGCGCGAAGTCGGACAGCATCGAGGAGCGCCAGCGGCGCGGGTGGGGCATCGACGAGACGGCGAGCCGGCGCACCAGCTTGGGCCGCATCACGGCGGCCGTCCAGGCGAGGTAGCCGCCCAGGTCATGGCCGACCAGGGCCGCGTCCGGCTCGCCGAGGGAGCGGATCACCCCGGTGACGTCGAGCGCCAGGTTGGCGGGGTCGTAACCGCGCGGCGTCCGGTCGCTGCCGCCCACCCCGCGCAGGTCCATCGCGACGGCCCGGAAGCCCGCGTCCGCGAGCGCGGGCAACTGGTGGCGCCAGGTCCACCAGAACTGCGGGAACCCGTGCAGCAGGAGGACCAGCGGCCCCTCGCCCATCTCGGCGATGTGGAACCGTGCCCCGTTGGCCGCCACGTCGCGGTGGGTCCAGGGGCCGTCGAGCCGTACGGGGCCTCCGGCACCGGCCGGGCTCGCCGAGCCCGCCGGGCCGAATGCGCTGGAATCGGGAACCGTCATGTGGACGAGCGTGTCACAGAGGCGGCCTTCTCCTCACCGGGGAGGCTCTCGACACCCGTACCCGCCGCGAGGCTGGAGCCGGAGCGCTTGAGGATCGCGTCGGCCTCGACGGCCGGGCGCGGGTGCGGCTTCGCGTTCTGCAGGATGGCCGCACTCTGCTTGGCGGAGGCGATGGACTTCTCCGGCGGCTTGACCTTCTTGAACTTCAGCCAGCCGACGAGTCCGAGCAGTGCCGCCAGAAGGACGAATCCACCCGCCACGATCAGGAACGACCAGGCCAGGCCGAGGCCCAGGTTGTGAATGCCGTACGCGGCCGCGAAGCTCAGCATCGGCATCGTGAACAGGAGCAGCACGCCTGCCACGATGAACGCGACGCTGCCGATCACCCCGCGCTTGACGTCCTGGCGTACCTCCGCCTTCGCCAGGGCGATCTCGTCGTGCACCAGCGCGGACATCTCGGCCGTCGCCGAGGCGACCAGCTGCCCGATGCTGCGGTCCGCGCTGGCCACGTAGTTGCCGGGGTCGCTCATCCCTGACTCCCTCTCCGTCTTCGACACATCCGATGTCAGATCATGCCGGACTGTCCGGCTTGTTGCGCGCTGCCCCCGCCTGTTCGGCGCGACGGCGATGTTCGGCCGCCTTCTCGTCGAGGATCGCGGCCATCCGCAGGTGGTACCCCGGATCGTCCTGTTCATGGACGTCGGGCACCCCGGAGGCGTCCTCGTCCCGCTCCTCGGCCTCGTACAGCTCGCGGTATCCGCGCACCCGGAGTCTGAGCAGGACACAGGCGAGTACGGCCGCGATCAGGGAGCCGAGCAGTACGGCGGCCTTGATCTCGTTGACCATGCCCGCGTCGTCGGCGAAGGACAGCTCGCCGATGAGCAGCGAGACGGTGAATCCGATACCGGCGAGCGAGGCGACCGCGAAGACGTCCGCCCAGGCCAGGTCCTTGTTCAGCTCCGCCTTGGTGAAGCGGGCGGCCAGGTAGGTACCGCCGAAGATCCCGACGGTCTTGCCCACGACGAGGCCGAGGACCACACCGAGGGTCTCGGGCCGGGTGAAGACGCCCGCCAGCGCCTCGCCCTTGAGGGAGACCCCGGCGGCGAAGAGCGCGAACAGCGGAACGGCGACGCCCGCCGAGAGCGGACGGACCAGGTGCTCGATGTGCTCGCCGGGGGAGTGCTCCTCGCCCTCGCGCCGGGTGCAGCGCAGCATCAGCCCCATGGCGACACCGGCGATGGTGGCGTGGATGCCGCTGTTGTACATCAGGGCCCAGATGACCAGGGCGAGCGGTACGTAGACGTACCAGCCCCGGACGTCGAGGCGCAGGAGGAGGTGGAAGAGCGCCAGGCCGAGGACGGCCCCGCCGAGGGCCAGGAAGTTCAGGTCCGAGGTGAAGAAGACCGCGATGATCAGGATCGCGAAGAGGTCGTCGACGACGGCCAGGGTGAGCAGGAAGGCCCGTAGCGCGGAGGGTAGCGAGGTGCCGATCACGGCGAGGACGGCGAGCGCGAAGGCGATGTCGGTGGCGGTGGGCACGGCCCAGCCGGCCAGAGAACCGCCGCCCAGGACATTGGTGAGCGTGTAGACGAGCGCGGGCACGGCCATGCCGCACAGGGCCGCCACGATCGGGAGGGCGGCCGCCCGGGGATCGCGGAGCTGGCCCGCGACCAGTTCTCGTTTGAGCTCGGCGCCGACGACGAAGAAGAAGACCGCCAGGAGCCCGTCCGCCGCCCAGTGCGCCACGGAGAGGTCCAGGCCGAGCGAGGCGGGGCCCAGGTGGAAGCCGCTGACGTCCGCGTACGAGCCGTCGAAGGTGTTCGCCCAGATCAGGGCGGTGACGGCGGCGGCCAGCAGGATCAGGCCGCCGACGGTCTCGGTGCGGAGCGCCTCCGCCACATAGGCGCGCTCGGGGAGCGAGAGCCTGCCGAGCAGGGTGCGCCGGGGCGGTGGCGTGGGGGAGGGCGGAGCAGGGGTGGGCGGGGCCACGAGGGGAACCTCCGGGTGGGGAACGGCATGATGCCATGGCTGATGACCGTGCCGACCAGACTTCCCGGCGCCCCTGTGAAGATTTTTTTCGCCACTACGGCGGTGTCGTGCCGCTACGACGTCGCCGACGGCACGCCTGTCACTGTACGGGAGCACCGATGGGCATCCGGCGCGGTGCCGGATGCCCATCGGAGCCGTACAAGAAGGTTCTTCTGATTCCTCGGCCTTCTCGGGCCTCGGTTCGCTCAGTCCTCGGCCATCTCAGTCCTCGGTTCGCTCAGTCCTCGGAGGACGAGGACGGCAGCTGGGTGGTGATCAGGTCCATCACCGAGGAGTCGGTGAGGGTGGTGACGTCGCCCAGCTCGCGGTTCTCGGCGACATCGCGCAGCAGGCGGCGCATGATCTTGCCCGACCGGGTCTTGGGCAGCTCGGCGACCGGCAGCACCCGCTTGGGCTTGGCGATCGGGCCGAGCGTCGTCCCGACGTGGTTGCGCAGCTCCGCGACCAGCTCGTCGGAGGTGGTCGCACTGCCGCGCAGGATCACGAACGCGACGATGGCCTGGCCGGTCGTCTCGTCGTTGGCTCCGACCACGGCCGCCTCGGCGACCGACGGGTGGGAGACGAGGGCGGATTCGACCTCGGTGGTCGAGATGTTGTGGCCCGACACGAGCATGACGTCGTCGACCCGGCCGAGCAGCCAGATGTCGCCGTCCTCGTCCTTCTTGGCGCCGTCGCCCGCGAAGTACTTGCCCTCGAAGCGCGACCAGTAGGTGTCGAGGAACCGCTGGTCGTCGCCCCAGATGGTGCGGAGCATGGAGGGCCACGGCTCGGTGAGGACGAGGTAGCCGCCCCCGCCGTCCGGCACCTCGTTGGCCTCGTCGTCGACGACGGTCGCGGCGATGCCCGGCAGGGCGCGCTGGGCGGATCCCGGCTTGGTCTCGGTGACGCCCGGCAGCGGCGAGATCATCATCGCGCCGGTCTCGGTCTGCCACCAGGTGTCCACGATCGGACACGTGTCGGCGCCGATGTGCTTGCGGTACCACATCCACGCCTCGGGGTTGATCGGCTCACCGACCGAACCGAGGACGCGCAGGGACGACAGGTCGAACTTGGTGGGGATGTCGTCCCCCCACTTCATGAACGTACGGATCGCGGTCGGCGCCGTGTAGAGGATCGTGACGCCGTACTTCTGCACGATTTCCCAGAAGCGGCCCTGGTGCGGGGTGTCGGGCGTGCCCTCGTACATGACCTGGGTCGCGCCGTTGGCCAGCGGCCCGTAGACGATGTACGAGTGGCCGGTCACCCAGCCGATGTCGGCGGTGCACCAGTAGACGTCGGTCTCGGGCTTGAGGTCGAAGACCGCGTGGTGCGTGTACGCCGCCTGGGTGAGGTAGCCGCCCGAGGTGTGCAGGATGCCCTTCGGCTTACCCGTGGTGCCCGAGGTGTAGAGGATGAAGAGCGGCTGCTCCGCCTCGAAGGCCTCGGGGGTGTGCTCGGCGGACTGACGGGCGGTGATCTCGTGCCACCAGACGTCGCGGCCCTCGGTCCACGCGGTGTCCTGACCGGTGCGGCGGACCACGAGGACGTGCTCGACGCTCTTGATACGGGAGACGGCGTCGTCGACCGCGGGCTTGAGCGCGGAGGGCTTGCCGCGGCGGTAGCCGCCGTCGGCGGTGATGACGACCTTGGCGTCCGCGTCCTGGATACGGGTGGCGATGGCGTCGGCGGAGAAGCCGCCGAAGACCACCGAGTGCGCCGCGCCGATGCGGGCGCAGGCCAGCATCGCGACGGCGGCCTCGGGGATCATCGGCAGGTAGACGGCGACCCGGTCACCCTTGCTGACGCCGAGCTCGGTCAGCGCGTTGGCGGCGCGGGAGACCTCTTCCTTCAGCTCCGCGTAGGTGATGGCGCGGCTGTCGCCGGGCTCGCCCTCGAAGTGGATGGCGACGCGGTCGCCGTTGCCCGCCTCGACGTGCCGGTCCACGCAGTTGTACGCGACGTTCAGCTTGCCGTCCGCGAACCACTTCGCGAAGGGCGGGTTGCTCCAGTCGAGGGTCTCGGTCGGCTCGGTGGCCCACGTCAGGCGGCGGGCCTGCTCGGCCCAGAAGCCCAGCCGGTCCGCCTCGGCCTGCTCGTACGCCTCTGCGGTGACGTTGGCGTTGGCGGCCAGCTCGGCAGGCGGAGCGAACTTCCGCTCTTCCCGAAGCAGGTTGGCCAGGCTCTCGTTGCTCACGACTTCTCCCAGTCCCAGGGTGTCCGTTGTGTCCCGGGGCATAGCTCATCAGGCGCGGGGCCAGGTGACAAGTGTCTGCCGGGAATTGGTTTAGACCTGTGTCTTCGTGTATGGAAGCATGATCCCGCTCCGCTGGTCAGGACGGCTTTACGACGCGTCGTCACGACGTGTGGCGCGAAGTCGCCCTGTCGCCCTGTCGCACTTTGCCGCTTTTGCTGCTTTTCCTGTCGTGCGGCGCGGAGTGGGGTCATCAGGTCTCACGGCCCTGGGGGCCCTCCGGTTCAGACGGCGGTGCGCTCCAGCTCTCCCGTGCCGACCCGGTCGAAGACCTCGTCGGGGCCCGTCCCGGAGCTGGACCCCTCGGTCAGCAGATACGCCTGTGCCTCGCCGACGTGGAAGTACATGCCGTGCAGCTGCAGCGTCCCCTCGGCGAGCCGCCGGGCCACCGCCTCGTGCGCCCGCAGGTGCTCCAACTGCTGGACCACGTTGGTGAGACACAGCTGCTCGACCTCGTCGGCGGGCAGCCGACCGGAGATCCGTGCCCAGGAGTGGCGGCGCGAGGCCATCCGCTCCAGGCTCGGCAGGCCGTGGCGCAGCCAGCGCCAGAGGGGGGTTCGCGGCTTCTTCGGACCGGTCTCCGGCTCGCCCTTGAGCAGCGCCTGCATGGCGCCGCAGCCGGAGTGCCCGCAGACGGTGATGGACTCGACCCGCAGCACGTCCACCGCGTACTCGATCGCCGCGGCCACCGAGTCGTCACCGCTCCCGGCCGAGACGGTGCCGGGCGGGGGAACGAGATTGCCGACGTTGCGCACGGTGAAGAGGTCGCCCGGCCCGCTGGAGGTGATCATGCTGGTGACCAGGCGGGAGTCGGCGCAGGTGATGAAGAGCTGTGAGGGGCGCTGCCCCTCGGAGGCGAGCCGGGCCAGCTCGTCGCGGACCAGCGGCGCCGTGTTCCGCTGGAAGGAACTCAGGCCGCTCAGCAGCCGGTGGCCACCGCCTTTCCTGCTGGCCCCCGCGGTGGGGGAGGCGGTGGAGCGGCTGTCGGTGGGTGCGCCGGTGAGGATGCCCGTGGGGGTGTCGGCGATGGCTGTGGGGTGCGCCGGCTGTGTGGCGCGGTCGTGGCAGTGGTGGTTGCGCCATGGAGTCCAGGGGCGGCAGCAGGAGTGGGCCGCGGCGGCGGGCTCGGCGATGCGGCTGCCGGACCGGCCGGTGAAGTCGATCCGGCCGCCCTGGGCGAGTTGCGTGCCGTGCCAGGTCTGGATGGCCTCGTAGGCGGCGTGGTCCATGAAGAACCCGTCCAGCTCGACGGTCGCCTGGACCCCCGGCGGCAGCTGCCCGAGGGCCCGGGTGAGCCGCGGAACGGCCAGGAAGGTCAACTGGCCGTGGACGGTCACCACATGGCACCCGTCCTGCTCGGACACGGTGACCTTCGTGCGGCCCAGCCTGTGCAGGGACACGACCACCGCCACGGCCACCCCGAGCGCGACACCTGCCAGCGCGCCGAAGCCGATGACACCGGCGACCGTGGCCGCGTAGACGGGGAACTCCCGGTGCTTATGGACGTTACGGATGTGCGCGAAGCTCACCATCTGGACCCCGACCGCCATCACCAGGGCGGCGAGCGCGGCCAGCGGGATCCACTCGAACACGGCGACCAGCAGGCCCGCCGCGAGGAGCACCCAGACCCCGTGCAGCACGGTGGAGGCGCGCCCGGTCGCCCCGGCCCGCACATTGGCCGAACCCCGCACCACGCCCCCGGCCACCGGGAGCCCGCCCAGCAGTCCGGTGAGCGTGTTGGCGGCGCCCTGGCCCCGCAGCTCGCGGTCCAGGTCGGACCGCCGGGGCGGGACGGCGGCGGAGGGGGCGGCCCGCGCGGGCGTCGGCTCCCCGGCGCGGTCGGCGGCCAGCTTGTCCACGGCCACCGCGGCGAGCAGCGACTCCAGACTGGCGACCAGCATCACGGTGAACACCGCGGTGGCCAGGGCGAGAACGGGCCCGTGAGGCAGCTCCGGCAGGGCGTGCGACCGCCAGGACGGAAGGTGCACCCGGGCGAGACCGGGTGCCGCCACCGTCGCCACCGCCGTCGCGACCACCACCGCGGCGAGTGCGGCCGGGACTCTCCGCACCGTCCGCCCGGCGCGGCCCGGCAGCCGTGGCCACAGCAGCAGGACGGTGATCGTCAGCGCCCCGATGAGCGGGGCCGCCGGGCCGATCCCGGCCAGCTGCTCCGGCAGGGCCAGGGCGTTGGCCACGACGGAGCTCTGGGGCGACCCGCCCAGCATGATGTGGAGTTGGGCGAGCGCGATGGCCACACCGATACCGGCGAGCGTCCCGTGCACGATCGCGGGGCTGACGGCGAGCGCGTTGCGCGCGGCTCTCAGGGAGCCGAGGAGGATCTGGAGCAGTCCGGCGCCGACGGTGATGGCGCAGGTGGTGCGCCACCCGTAGACCTGGATCAGCTCGGCCGTGACGACGGTCAGCCCGGCGGACGGGCCGCTGACCTGGAGCGGTGTACCGCCGAACAGCCCGGCGACGATGCCGCCGATGGCCGCGGCCACCAGCCCGGCCTCCAGCGGGGCGCCCACGGCGAGGGCGAGGCCGAGCGACATCGGGACGGCGATGAGGAAGACGGTGATGGAGGCGGACACATCCGCGCCCGCGATCCGCGGGCGACGGCCGCCGGCCGGTGGTGGGTGGTGGGGGTTCTTCACCCCCGAACTCCGGCGGATGCGCGGGCGGCGGGGTGTGCGGTCATGGCGAATGGGGGCGCAGGCGGACATGTTCCCGTCTCCTCCGGAGGCAGCGCGATCGCGAGGACGTAAGGGGCGCAGCCGTGATGCACGGCGTATAGCGGCGAGATTTCTCAACTCCAGGTAAATGAATGGTAATGGAGAGTAAAGCTCAGCGTCTCGCATTCGGGGCATTTAGGTCAGCGCGTCACCCATTCAAGTGAATAAGCAGCTTTTCATTCGGCCTGTCGCCCTCCTGCCTGTGGAACCGCGTGCGAGTTTGGCCGCGCCGTGTCGGAATTCAACGCAAATAACCTGCAAGGAAGAGGGTGGGCGGATGATGGCCGCCACGAAGAGGATCGCCTTGGGCACCATGACCACGGCGCTGGTCGCCGTACTCGCCGGCTGTTCCGGTGCGGTCTCCGGAGGCTCCGAGCCCGGTGGGGCCGGTGCGGGCGCGGAGAAGGGGGCCCACGGCGCGAAGGAGAACGCTCCGGAAGCCGCCCCGGAGAACGCGGTCAAGCTCATCGGGGACGGCTCCACCGCGTTCACCGGTGCTCAGCCCAAGATGCCGGCCGCCAAGCGCCTGGCGCCGGGTCAGAAGCCCCCGCAGTTCGTGGTGTTCTCCTGGGACGGTGCCGGAGAGGACAGCCAGAAGCTCTTCTCGCACTTCCGCGGCGTCGCCAAGAAGTACAACGCGAAGATGACGTACTTCCTCAGCGGTGTGTATTTGCTGCCTGAGGAGAAACGATCCCTCTATGCTCCGCCGCAGCACTCGGCGGGCCGTTCCGACATCGGCTTCAACGACACCGAGGGCATTCGCAACACCCTCGCCGAGGTGCGCGCCGCCTGGAAGGAAGGCAACGAGATCGGCACCCATTTCAACGGCCACTTCTGCGGCCCGGACGGCGGTGTCGGCACCTGGTCCGTCGAGGAGTGGAAGAGCGAGATCAGCCAGGCGAAAGCTTTCGTCAAGAACTGGAAGACCAACGCTCCGGAGCTGAAGGGCGAGCCCCCGCTCCCCTTCGACTACGACCAGGAGCTGGTCGGCGCCCGCACCCCCTGCCTCGAAGGGCAGAAGAACATGGTCGCCGCAGCCCGGACCATGGGCTTCCGCTACGACTCCAGCGGTGTCGGCAACCAGGTCTGGCCCAAGAAGAAGGGCGGCGTCTGGGACATCCCGCTCCAGCTCGTCCCGATGCCCGGCCGCGCCTTCGAGACCCTCTCCATGGACTACAACTTCATGGTCAACCAGTCCGGTACGAAGACTCAGGGCGACCCCTCCCAGCACGCGTACTGGGGTAACCAGATGCGCGACGGCCTGCTCCAGGCCTTCGACCGCTCGTACAACGGCAACCGGGCGCCGCTGATCATCGGCAACCACTTCGAGTCCTGGAACGGCGGCACGTACATGCGCGCCATCGAGGAGACCATCGCGAAGGTGTGCACCAAGGAAGAGGTCCGCTGCGTGTCCTTCCGGCAGCTCGCGGACTGGCTGGACGCGCAGGACCCGCAGGCGCTGGCCAAGCTCGCCACGCTCGGCGTCGGCGAGGCACCCAAGGAGGGGTGGAAGACCTACCTCGGCGCCCAGGCCGCCGCTGCCCCGAAGGCGGAGAAGGACAAGGCGGCCGGCCCGGAGGCCGGAGAGCCTGCGGCCCGGAACGCGGGCTAGAGGCTGCTGCCCGTCACCCCGGCTGTGCGTCGCCGGGGTGACGGGTGGAGGGGGCGGGTGACGATGGGGGCCGGTGGTCAGTGGACCGACAGGTCGGCTGACCGGTAACTGGTGGTCGTTGGCCGGGTGGCCGGGCGGCTGGTGGGCGGGTGGCGCGGCGGGTCAGGCGTGTGCCGGGACGCCCGCTCCCGCGCACCGCTCACCGAGTACGAAGGCGGGGTCGACCTGGGCGGCCAGGTCGGCGCCCGTCTTCTCGTTGCCCCAGCTCTCCGCGTTCTTCAGGTGGAAGTGCACCATCTGCCGGGTGTAGCGCTCCCAGTCGCGCAGACCGTACGAGTCCTCGGCGGCGTCCTGGAGGGCCTGCAGGGCCATCCGGTTGTCCGCCTCCAGCAGCTCGAACCGGGACGGCCGCCCCTTCTCCATGGACCGCACCCAGTCGGAGTGGCCCACCCCGATCAGCAGGTCGTCGCCGACCTCCGCGCGCAGGAAGTCCAGGTCGTCCGGGCCCTGCACCTTGTTCCCGACGACCTTCAGCGCGACGCCGAAGTCCCGTGCGTACTCCTTGTACTGGCGGTACACCGACACGCCCTTGCGGGTCGGCTCCGCGACCAGGAACGTCATGTCGAACCGGGTGAACATCCCCGAGGCGAAGGAGTCCGACCCCGCCGTCATGTCCACCACGACGTACTCGTCCGGCCCGTCGATCAGGTGGTTGAGGCAGAGCTCCACGGCTCCGACCTTGGAGTGGTAGCAGGCCACCCCGAGGTCGGACTCGGTGAAGGGGCCGGTGGCCATCAGCCGGATGTCACCGTCGTCGAGCCGGACCGTACGCGCGCAGGCGTCGAAGATCGGGTTGTCCTCGCCCACCCGCAGCAGCCGTGATCCCTCGCCGGGCGGAGTCGTCTTGATCATCGTCTCGGCGGAGGCGATCCGGGGGTTGGTGCCGCGCAGGTGGTCCTTGATGAGGGGGAGGTGGGCACCCATGGCGGGCAGCGCGGCCGCCTCCGCCTCGTCGAGGCCGAGGGCGGCCCCCAGGTGCTGGTTGATGTCGGCGTCGATGGCGATGACGTGGGCTTCATTGGCGGCTAGGTGGCGGATGAAGAGCGAGGACAGCGTGGTCTTACCGCTGCCGCCCTTCCCGACGAAAGCGATCTTCATGTTCACCTAGGGTAGTGGGTCGATCGCACTACGCTGTTGATGTCCGTGAAGATGGCCACTTGGGGGTGGTCCGGGTGTAGGGGGCGCGTAGCCTCGCTACTTATGAGTACGACTGCCTCAGACCCGCTCGCCACGCTCGGTGCCCTGCCCGGAGTGCCCGACGCCGTGGACTCCGTACGCAAGGCCGTCGACCGGGTCTACGGTCACCGCGTCATGCGCCGCCGCAGCAACGAGGTCACGGCCGAAGCCGCGCTGCGGGGCTCCCGGGGTTCGGCGGCGCTCGCCGGTGCCGACTGGAACCTGGAGGAGGTGCGCCGGCGCACCGACTTCAGCGGTGAGGACGAGGCGCGCACGGTCGGGGCGGCGCTGAGGCTCACCGCGGAAGCCGGGCAACTGCTCTCCATCTGGCGGCAGTCGCCTCTGCGGGTGCTGGCGCGGCTGCACCTGGTGGCGGCCGGTGGGGCCGCGCCCGATGACGCGGTCGGGCGCCCGCGGCTGGCCGGTGAATCCGTCGACGAGCCGCTGATCGAGGCGCCGCTCCCCTCTGCCGGCGAGGTGGCCGGACGGCTCGAAGGGCTCTCGCAGCTGATCATCGCGGGGACCACTGCCCCCGCCCTCGTGACGGCCGCGGTGGTCCATGGCGAACTGCTGGCGCTGCGCCCCTTCGCCTCGCACAACGGCCTGGTGGCGCGGACCGCCGAGCGCATCGTGCTGATCGGCAGCGGGCTGGACCCGAAGTCCATCTGCCCGGCCGAGGTGGGCCATGCGGAACAGGGGCGGGCGGCGTACGTCGCGGCGTTCCAGGGCTATACGGAGGGGACCCCGGAAGGCGTGGCCGCGTGGATCGCGCACTGTGGGCGCTCGGTCGAACTCGGAGTGCGTGAGTCGACGGCGGTCTGTGAGGCCCTGCAACGCGGGGCGGCGTAGGCGTCCCTCGGAGGCGGGCGGCCGACGCTTTGGCCTCGGTGGCCTCGGTGGCCTCGGTGGCCCCGGCGGCTGAGGGCGGCCCTGGCGGGCGGAAGCGGTCCTGACCGGCGGGAGTGCCCCGAGCGGGCGGGAGGCGGTCGGGGAAAGGGTTGCGGCGGTACCGGAGTGCGGTACCGCCGCTGGCACGTCCACCCAGTTACCAAGCGTCCTCGTAAATTGCCCATCAGGTCGGGTACTTCGCCCGTCACCTGGTGCGGCTGGCCCGTAATCGACGGGTCGACGTCGCGTGGGTGCTCGGCTTCCGTGCGCGGTCCGTGGGGCCGTCACTGCGTTACAGGTCATCCTCACGGATGTCCTTGGTCTCGCGGGCCGTTGAATCCTTTGTACTCCAGGACGAGGGGAAGGGAAAGCCCTGGCCCCACTTCTTTACTTTTAGGTTCAATCAAGGGCGAATCGGGCACGGTTGAATCGGTCGGTGGCGCCCGCTGATCGGGCGCCCCTTGCCCTCGGCTTCGGCCCTCCCGGCCCCGGCCTCGGCCTTGGTTCCGGGTCGGCCCCGGCCCTGGCCCCGGGCTGGCCTCGGCCTCGGGTTGGCCTCGGCCTCAGGTCGGCTCAGCGCGGTAGCGCCGCGCCGGCGGTACGTCGGCGGCTCGCGTACCAGACGAGTCCCGCGGTGACGGCTGCGGCGCCGACCGCGGCAGCGGCCACGAGCGCCGGGCGCGGCGGCATGGAGAAATTCGGGAGCCGTTGCTTCAGCCGGACCGGACGATTGAAGACGAGAATCGGCCACTCGCGAAGGGTCGCTTCGCGTCGGAGCGCGCGGTCGGGGTTGACCGCGTGCGGGTGGCCGACGGCTTCCAGCATCGGCACGTCGGTGGCCGAGTCGCTGTAGGCGTAGCAGCGCGAAAGGTCGTACCCCTCCGAGACGGCGAGCGCCCTCACGGCCTCGGCCTTGGTCGGCCCGTAGGCGTAGTACTCGACTTCGCCCGTGAAGCAGCCGTCGTCGCCGACGACCATGCGCGTGGCGACGACACGGTCGGCGCCCAGCAGCTCGCCGATCGGTTCGACGACCTCCGCGCCGGAGGTCGAGACGATGACCACGTCACGGCCCGCCGTGTGGTGCTCCTCGATGAGGGTGGCCGCCTCGTCGTAGATGATCGGGTCGATCAGGTCGTGCAGGGTCTCGGCGACGATCTCCTTGACCTGCTGGACGTTCCACCCCTTGCAGAGGGCGGAGAGGTATTCACGCATCCGCTCCATCTGGTCGTGATCGGCGCCCCCGGCCAGGAACACGAACTGTGCGTACGCGGTGCGCAGCACAGCGCGGCGGTTGATCAGGCCGCCTTGGTAGAAGGACTTGCTGAAGGTCAGTGTCGAAGACTTCGCAATGACCGTCTTGTCCAGGTCAAAGAAGGCTGCTGTGCGCGGCGAGAAGCAGTTTTCCACAACGCTGAGCATAGAGGCCCGCCATTCGGCGTAAAATCCGGCGCGTGGGTTTGCCTGAGAAGGGCCTCGGGTACACCATGGAAGTCACGGATCGTTCGCGACCGTGCTAACCCCGGTCCGACTCCTCCCCCCCCGAGTCGGCCGTGGGGACGACCCCCGCTCTCCCCCCCCGGCGGGGGTCGTCGCATGTCCGGATGTATTTCTGGCGTCCGGGCCCAGTGCCTTCGCACGTCTCTCCCTTCCGGAACCCGCTGGGCCCGCCCTGCGCGAGGCGCCGATGCGAACTCCGTCTCGTCACAGTGTGTAGCAGCGAGGCTGCGCTCCGGAAGTCGCTGGTTCGGGTGACGGAGATATTCACAACGCCGAAGTTGTCCACAGTTTTCGAGCAAGATCCACATGTTTTTCCGTGGTGCTGCACGTTGATTCCTCCGGCGAAGTCCGCGGGTACCGGAATCGCGCATCTCGGAAACGCACCGAGATCGCCGCGAACCGCACTGAAGGGACAGTGGGAAGGGGGCGGAGATCGTGGCTGGATCTCTCACGCGAGAAGGGCTGACGGTCGCCGAAGGGCGACGCGGCGGACCGCTGATCGTGACGGAGGACATGGAGTTGCTCGATGATCTGCTGCGGCTCTGCGCGGCGGCCGGAGCGGAGCCGGAGGTTCATCACGGACCGCCGGGGCGGCGTGGCGGCTGGGAGCAGGCCCCGATGGTCCTGGTGGGCGACGACGCGGCCGCGCGGTGTCGCGGCGCGGCCCGCAGACGGGGGGTGATGCTCGTCGGACGGGACCAGGACGACCCGGACGTCTGGCGGCGGGCGGTCGAGATCGGGGCCGAATACGTGCTGAGGCTGCCCGATGCCGAGGGCTGGCTCGTCGACCAGATCGCCAATGCGGCCGAAGGCGTCGGCAAGCCGGCGCTCACCGTCGGGGTGCTCGGCGGACGGGGCGGCTCCGGCGCGTCGACGCTGGCCTGCGCACTCGCCGTCAGCGCGGCGAGGTCCGGCCGACGGACGATGCTGATCGACGCGGACCCCCTGGGCGGGGGCATCGACGTCCTGCTCGGCGGAGAACGCGCCGAGGGTATGCGGTGGCCGGATTTCGCCCATTCGAAGGGTCGCCTCGGGGGCGGGGCCCTGGAGGACTCGCTGCCCGCGCTCCACGGACTGCGGATGCTGAGCTGGGGCCGTGACGACGAGGTGGCCATCGCGCCGCAGGCCGTGCAGGCCGTCCTGGCCGCCGCTCGCCGGCTCGGCGGGGTGGTGGTCGTGGATCTGCCGCGCCGGGTGGACGAGGGCGTCGCCGAAGCCCTGGCCCAACTCGACCTCGGCCTGCTGGTGGTGCCGGGGGAGCTGCGGGCGGTCGCGGCGGCGAAGCGCGTGGCGTCCACGGTCCGCATGGTCCTGGACGACGTACGGGTGGTGGCCCGGGGGCCGTATGCGGCAGGCCTGGACGAGCACTGGGTCGCCCGAGCCATCGGCCTGCCGCTCGCGGGGGAACTGCCCCTGGAGCCCGGCCTCCTGGACGCCCAGGACGACGGAACACCGCCCGGCGGCAATGCCCGTGGCCCGCTCGCCCGCTTCTGTGGGGAGTTCTGGGAGCAGGTGGCGGCAGCGGCGGGCGAGCCCGGTTCCGCCGCGGCTCCGGCCGGGGGAGGCGCGCCATGACCGATGCACTGCTCGACGCCGTACGCCAACGGCTGGCGCGCAGCGGTGACGCGCCCACACCTGCCGGAGTGGCAGCCGCGCTTCGGGCCCAGGGGAGGCTGCTGGGCGATGCGGAGGTGCTCGGGGCAGCGGCCGAGCTGCGCGGTGAACTCGTCGGTACGGGTGTGCTGGAGCCGCTGCTCGCGGACCCCGAAGTGACCGACGTGCTGGTGTCCGCGCCCGACCGGGTGTGGGTGGACCGAGGCGGCGGGCTCCAGCTGACGGGGATCACCTTCCCGGACGCCGCGGCCGTACGGCGACTGGCCCAGCGGCTCGCCGCCGTCGCGGGCAGGCGGCTGGACGACGCCCGGCCGTGGGTGGACGCGCGGCTGCCGGACGGGACGCGGATGCACGCCGTGCTGCCACCGGTCTCCGCCGGCTCGACCTGCCTCTCCCTGCGGGTGGTGCGCCCGCGCGCCTTCTCCCTGGCGGAGCTGGTGGAGGCCGGGACCGTGCCGCCGGGTGGCGACCGGATTCTGCGGGCCATGGTGGAGGCACGTCTCTCCTACCTGATCAGCGGGGGCACCGGGGCAGGCAAGACGACCCTCCTTGCCAGCCTCCTGGGCGCCGTCGGCGCGGGCGAACGGATCGTGCTCGCCGAGGACTCCGCCGAGCTGCGCCCCGATCACCCCCATGTGGTGCGCCTGGAGTCCCGCCCCGCCAACCAGGAGGGGGCGGGCCGGGTGACCTTGCGTGATCTGGTGCGCCAGGCGTTGCGGATGCGCCCCGACCGGCTGGTGGTGGGAGAGGTCAGAGGGGTTGAGGTGACGGAATTGCTGGCCGCTCTGAACACCGGTCATGAAGGGGGCTGCGGCACCGTCCACGCGAATGCCGCCGAGCACGTGCCCGCCCGGTTGGAGGCCCTGGGGACCGCTGCCGGCCTGGACCGGACCGCTCTGCACAGCCAGTTGGCGGCCGCGCTCTCGGTGGTCGTCCATCTCGTACGGGACCGGGCCGGGCGCCGACGGGTCTCCGACGTGCACGTCCTGGAACGGGACGTCGCCGGCCTGGTGTTCACGGTGCCCGCACTGAGCTGGGGCGCCGACGGGTTCGTCCCGGAGCCTGGCTGGGCGCGGCTGGAGTCGCTGATCGGAGGTGCGCTGTGACGGGGGGAGCCACGGGGCACGTGGTGCATACGGCTGCCCTCTGCGCGGGCGCGGCGGTGTGGCTGGTCGCGATGCGGGAGCCCGGGGCGCGGCGGGCGCGGGCCCTGTTCGTGGACGGGCCCGCCGACCCGTGGCGGGCGTGGCGATCGTGGCCGCCGCTGCTCAAGGCCCAGGAGCTGGTGGTGGAGCGGCGCGAGTGGTGGTGCGTTCCGGTGGCGGTGCTGCTCGCCGTGCTCGGGGCGTCCGTGCTGCCGTTGATCGCCGGGGCTGTGGCGGTGCCGTTGGTGCGGAGGTGGCTGCGCGGTCGTGCCCGGCGCCGGCAGAGGGAGCGGGCGGCGGACTCGGTGGCGGCGTTGTGCGGTGCCGTGGTCGGGGAGCTGCGGGCCGGACAGGAGCCGGGGCAGGCCCTGTTGGCCGGGCTGCGGGAGTGCGCGGCGGACGGGGAACGGCGGCCCGGGGGTGGCCCGGGAGGCGGTGCGTGGCTCGGGGACGCGGAGGCCGCGGTGCTCGCGGCCGCGCGCTTCGGGGGCGATGTGCCTGCGGCGTTGCGGCAGGCTGCGGTAGGGCCGGGGCTGGGAGGCCTGTCCGGGATGGCCGCGTGCTGGCGGGTGGCTGTGGATGGCGGAGCCGGTCTCGCGGCCGGTCTGGTCCGCCTGGAGACGGCGTTACGGGCCGATCGGCGCAGACGGGAGGAGCTGCGGGCCCAGTTGGCGGGAGCCTGGTCGACCGTTGTGGTCCTGGCGCTGTTGCCGGTGGCGGGTCTGGGGCTGGGCGCCGCGCTCGGAGCTGATCCGCTGCGGGTGCTGCTGCACACGCCGGGAGGGCTGTTCTGCCTGGCGGTGGGGGGCTTCCTGGAGGCGGCCGGACTCTTCTGGGCCTGCCGGATCGTGCGCGGAGGGGAGACCTCATGAACACGACGGGAGAAGTTCTCCACCGCCTGGGGATGCTGGGAGCGTTGTCGGGCGCCGTGGCGCAGCTGGCCCTCGCCGTGGTCGCGGGGCGCCGGAGACGGGGGGTGCGTGGCCGGGGCGCACTGCTGCTGGAAGGCGCCCCGGTCGTAGGGGCCGGCGGGTGGTTCCGGGCGGCTGTCGTCCGGGCACGGCCGGGCAGGGGCGGCCGGCCGGACGGCGGTGCCCGGACGAACAGCAGTGCCTGGACGGGCAGCGGTGCCGCTGTCGGCCCCGGCACCGCTGCCGACAACGCTGCCGGGGCTCGTGCCTGGGTCATGCGGTGGGGCGCTTCGGCTGGCGCGTGGCTGACCGGATGGATCCTGCTCGGTGGCCTGATGGGGTGTGCCGTCGGTTCGGCCGCGGCGTACGGGACGTGGCGGTGGCTGGGTTCCCGGTCCCGGCCCGGCCCCGGCGAGAGCCGGGAGGAGCGGGCCGCGATCGCCGGGCAGCTCTCCCTGGCCGCCGATCTGCTGGCGGCCTGCGTAGCCGTCGGTGCCGGGCCCCGCGAGGCGGCGGAGGCGGTCGGCGACTCCATCGGCGGCCCGGTCGGCGACCGGCTTGCCCGAGCCGCCGCCGAGATCCGCCTGGGCGGGGAGCCGGCCGAGGCGTGGGGGCGGCTCGGGGAGATACCGGGCGCCCGCCCGCTGGCTCGCTGCCTGCACCGGGCCGGATCGACCGGGGCGCCGGCGGCGGAACCGGTCTCCAGAGTGGCCGAGGCGATGCGCGCCGAGCGGGCCGGTGCGGCTGTGGCGCGTGCCCAGCGGGCCGGGGTCCTGATCACCGCGCCGGTCGGGCTCTGCTTCCTGCCCGCCTTCCTGGCGGTCGGGGTGGCGCCGGTGATCATCGGCCTGGCCGGCGGACTCCTGGTGACGGAGTAGCCCGGTCCGGCATGCACAAACAGGCGTTCCATTCGAGCGCCTGCTCGAAACCGATCGATGCCCATCGGGGGACGAAATGAACAAGAAGTCCGAAGAACGAACCGAACGAACCGAACGAACCGAACGAACCGAACGAGCGGGGCGCGTGGGGCGAGGGGTTGGCGCGCTCGCGCGGTGGTCGGGCCGGCTGTGCCGGTCGTCCGATCGCGGGATGACCACCTCCGAGTACGCGGTGGGCACCATCGCCGCGTGCGCCTTCGCTGCGGTGCTCTACAAGGTGGTCAACAGCGGGCCGGTGATGTCGGCGATGCAGTCCATGATCGAGGGCGCGCTCAATGCGAAGTTCTGAGACCGGGACCGGGACCGGGGTCGAGACCGAGATCGGAACCGAGGCCGGAAACCGGAGCCCGTGCCGGCTCCGGGACCGGGGGGCGGTGACGGCGGAGGCGGCCGTGGTCATCCCGGTGCTGGTGGCCTTCACCATGGCGCTGCTCTGGGCGCTGGTGGCGGCCTCGTCCCAGATCCGGTGCGTGGACGCGGCACGGGCGGGGGCACGGGCCGTGGCCCGTTCGGAGCCGGAAGCGGCGGTGCTGGCGGCCGCGCGCGACGCCGCGCCCCGTGGGGCCCGGATCACGGTGGGGAGGGCCGGGGAGCTGTGGCGCGTCACGGTGGAGGTGCCGACTCCGGGGCCGGCCGCGCTCGCCCTGACGTTGAGAGCCGACGCCGCTGCCCTGGCGGAGGACTCGGTGGGGCTTACGGAGGGGGGTGCCGGGCCGTGAGGGGAGCGGCACTCCGGGGCCGAGGTCGGGGCCGGGACCGGGGTCGGGGCGGGGGCTGGTGTCCGGGGCCGTGGCGCGGGCGGCGACCCGGCCGGGGCCCGGAGCGTGACCGGGGGGTGGCGACGGTGTGGGTGGCCGTCACGGTGGTCGCCCTGTGCGGGGTGTTCGCCTCCGTTCTCGCGCTGGGGCAGGCCGTGGCCGCCCGCCACCGGGCGGGCGGTGCCGCGGACCTGGCGGCCGTCGCGGCAGCCGATCGCGCGTTGGAAGGGGTGGCGGCCGCATGCGAGGCGGCTCGGCGCGTGGCGGTGGCGCAGGACGCCGTGCTCGTCCGCTGTGCGGTCCAGGGGGAGATCGCCGATGTGACCGCCAGGTCGAGCTTCGGTCTCTACGAACCCGAGGTCAGGTCCCGGGCCGGTCCTCCGCTCCCCGCTCCGCCTCCTGCTCCGCCGCCCGGCCCGGGGGACCCGGGCTCTCCGCCTCCGGGGGCGCTGCCCTGAGGAGTTCGGTGAGGAGGTGTACGGCGCCGCGTTTGTGCAGGGGCTCGTTGCCGTTGCCGCACTTGGGGGACTGGATGCAGGAGGGGCAGCCCGCCTCGCACTCGCAGGAGGCGATGGCTTCGCGGGTCGCGGTCAGCCACGTACGGGCGGTGTGGAAGGCCCGCTCGGCGAATCCAGCGCCGCCCGGGTGGCCGTCGTACACGAAGACCGTCGGCAGCAGGGTGTCCGGGTGGAGCGGTATCGAGACGCCGCCGATGTCCCAGCGGTCGCAGGTGGCGAAGAGCGGGAGGAGGCCGATCGACGCGTGCTCGGCCGCGTGGAGGGCGCCGCCGAGGATCTCCGGGTTGATCCGGGCGGCGTCGAGCTGGTCCTCGGTGACCGTCCACCAGACGGCGCGGGTGCGCAGGGTGCGGGGAGGCAGGTCGAGCTTGGTCTCGCCCAGGACCTCGCCGGTGATCAGTTTGCGGCGGAGGAAGGAGACGACCTGGTTGGTGACCTCGACGGAGCCGTAACAGAGCCGCCCCCGGCCCCAGGGGATCTCGGTGTCGGTCTCCAGGACGGAGATGGCCGTGGTGTCGCGGGCGACGGTCGAGTACGGGGGGTCGGCCCGCTCGACCAGGGCGACGGAGTCCTCCAGGTCCAGTCTCCGGACCAGGTGGGTGCGGCCCTGGTGGAGGTGGACGGCGCCCTCGTGGACGGCGGTGTGGGCGGCGGCCGCGTCGACCGTGCCCAACAGGCGGCCGGTGCTCTCCTCGACGATCTGGACGGGGCGTCCGCCCCCGCCCCGGATGTCGGCGAGGTCGGCGGCCCGCTCTCGGCGGGTCCAGTGCCAGCCCGATGCCCGTCGGCGCAGCAGCTTCGCGGCCTCCAGCTGCGGCAGCAGCTCGGGCACGGCGGGTCCGAAGAGCGCGATGTCGGATTCGGTGAGGGGCAGCTCGGCGGCTGCGGCGCACAGGTGGGGGGCCAGGACGTAGGGGTTGTCCGGGTCCAGCACGGTCGACTCCACGGGCTGCCGGAACAGCGCCTCGGGGTGGTGCACCAGGTAGGTGTCCAGAGGGTCGTCCCGGGCCACCAGGACGGCCAGGGCGCCCTGCCCCGCCCGGCCGGCGCGGCCCGCCTGCTGCCAGAGGGAGGCCCGGGTGCCCGGGTAGCCGCAGATGACGACGGCGTCGAGACCGGAGACGTCGATGCCGAGTTCGAGGGCCGTGGTGGCAGCCAGTCCGAGGAGCTCACCGGAGTGCAGGGCCCGCTCCAGGGCACGGCGCTCCTCGGGGAGGTAGCCGCCGCGGTAGGCGGCGACCCGCTCGGGCAGGGAGCGGTCCACCTCCGCGAGGCGTTCCTTGGCGATGACCGAGATCAGTTCGGCGCCACGCCGGGAGCGTACGAAGGCGACCGAGCGGACGCCCTGGACGGTCAGGTCGGTGAGCAGGTCGGCGGTCTCGGCCGTCGCGGTACGGCGTACGGGGGCGCCCTTCTCGCCGTGCAGGTCGGTCAGCGGGGGCTCCCAGAGGGCGAAGACCAGCTCGCCGCGCGGGGAGGCGTCGTCGGACACCTCCTTGACCGGCAGGCCCGTCAGACGCCCGGCGGCGACCGAGGGGTCCGCCGCGGTGGCGGAGGCGAGCAGGAAGACCGGGTCGGCCCCGTAGCGGGCGCAGAGGCGGCGCAGACGGCGCAGCACCTGGGCGACGTGGGAGCCGAAGACGCCCCGGTACGTATGGCACTCGTCGATCACGACGAAGCGCAGCGCGCGCAGGAAGGAGGACCAGCGGGGGTGGGACGGCAGGATCCCGCGGTGCAGCATGTCGGGGTTGGTCAGAACGTAGTTCGCGTACTGCCGCACCCATTCGCGTTCCTCGACCGGGGTGTCGCCGTCGTAGACCGCGGGCCGGACGGCGTTGCCGAGGGGAGCCGCCAGGGCCTTCACCGAGCGCCGCTGGTCGGCGGCCAGGGCCTTGGTCGGGGCGAGGTACAGGGTGGTCGCCCCCCGGCCGTTGGGGGCCTCGGATCCCTCCAGCAGGGTGCTGAGGACAGGGGCCAGGTAGGCGAGCGACTTGCCGGACGCCGTACCCGTGGCGATCACGACCGATTCACCGTCCAGCGCGTGTTCGGCGGCGGCCGCCTGGTGGGCCCACGGAAGGTCGATTCCGGCTTCTGCGATCGCCGAGATCACTTCTGGCCGGATGCGATCCGGCCAGAAGGCATGGGTTCCCGATCTAGGGGGCAAGTGCTCCGTATGAGTGATGCGCGCGGCCCGGCCCGCCCCTGTGGCGAGCCGGTCGAGGATCATGGCGGGAAGGGGGCGAGTGCCCCCACTCTCGGCTGGTCGTCCGGGACGGTGATTCTTGGCCATCGGCACCGAGTGTGTCACTGGCGTGACGGACAATGGTCCCAAGGCGTCGTGCATGGCTGCTGGTAAGTGATTGAATGCCATCGCGGCTGGCGATCCGTCCCCTGGCCTCCGTCGGGGAGACCGAGGGGCGACCGCTCGATAGCAAGGTGCTGGAGGATCCGTGGACCTGTCCCTGTCGACTCGCAATGTGTCCGGGCCTGGTGGCGACCGTACGGTCGTCGAGGTCGGTGGCGAGATTGATGTGTATACCGCGCCCAAGCTGCGCGAGCAGTTGGTCGAGTTGGTGAATGACGGCAGCTACCACCTGGTTGTCGACATGGAAGGTGTCGACTTCCTCGACTCCACCGGCCTCGGCGTGCTCGTGGGCGGCTTGAAGCGTGTCCGGGCCCATGAGGGCTCGTTGCGCCTGGTCTGCAACCAGGAGCGCATTCTCAAGATCTTCCGGATCACAGGCCTGACCAAGGTGTTCCCGATTCACACCACGGTCGACGAGGCTGTCGCCGCCACCGACTGAGGTCGGTTTCGACCGGCCCGCGGGCCGGTCGGCAGGCAGTGAACGGGCCGGCAGCGGCAGTGATCGGGCCGCGACGGGCAGGCGGTCGGCCTTCGGGTCGGCTGTCGGCTTTGTCGGTTTCCGGAGGAGGAGAGCAGAGGTGCCGGGCTCCGGGCCCGGGACCTCTGACGCGTACGCCCGAACGTTCCAGGGGGATCGCATGGCCACCGTTGAACTCCGCTTCAGTGCCCAGCCTGAACATGTCAGGACGGCCCGCCTGGTGGCGGCCGCCGTGGCGCGCCGGGCCGGCGTCGACGAGGCGGTGCTCGACGAGGTCAGGCTCGCCGTCGGCGAGGCGTGCAGCCGTGCCGTGGGGCTGCACCGCAGCCACGGCATCACCGCGCCCGTCAGTGTGGTGCTGATCGAGGAGGAGAAGGCGTTCTCCATCGAGGTCGGTGACGCCGTTCCCGAGCCCGGGAGCGACCCCGACACGCCCGGACCGCGCAGCGGTGCGCCCGGAAGTCCGGACGAGCCTGAGAGCGAGGGCGTGGAGGATGAGATGGGTCTCGCGGTCATCAGCGGTCTCGTCGACGATGTGGAGGTCCGTTCCGGTGCGGCCGGCGGCACCATCCGTATGAGCTGGCCGACGGCCCTCGCCGTGGTGCTGCCCTGAGGCGGACCGCCCCGTAGGGCGCGGACGGCGTGGGGCGGCATGGGCCTGTGCCGTGGGGTCGTGGGGCTGTGAGCCTGTGCCCGTAGGACGGTGTGGGTCCCTGCCGCGAGACCTCTGCCCCGTTGGGCGGTGGAGGCTTGTGTCGTGAACCTGTGCCGCGTTGGGCGGGGTGCGTCTGTGCCGTGGGGCGCAGGCCTGTGCTTTTCTTGTGCGGCGGCATGCCAGTGTCTGGCCGTGACGCTTTCCTGAGGCCCTGCTGAGCAGGGCCTTTCTCATGAGGCCTTGTGCGGCTTCTTCTGTGTGGTGCATCTATGTAATGCGCCAGCAGTAATACGCCAGCGGTGATGTGTCTGCGGTAATGCGCCTGCCCCATTACCGCATTCGGGGAAATCCTTCCGTCGATCTTTCGGCGTTGAGGAAGTGCCATTAATTCTCTTCCGGACCACTGTTTCGATCCGGTTCCGCTTCCTACAATCCGTCCACGACTTGAGCGCTGAGCGTCAAGGAGGACGTATGGCGGAGTTCCTCACCACCCCAATGGCCGCACCGGTCGCACCAGTTGCGCCGACGCGGGAATCCGCACTTTCCGACGGGCCCGTCTCCCTCGCGGCGGTCCTCACCGACGACAACCGGCTGATCGTCATCGTCGTGGCGGTCGTCGCCGTCGCCGCGCTCATCGTCGCCCGGCTGCTGGTGCGCCAGGTGCTGGCGGCCGGCGAGGGCACCGAGCGCATGAAGGAGATCGCCGCCGCGGTTCAGGAGGGCGCCAACGCCTATCTGGCCCGGCAGCTGCGAACGGTCGGCGTGTTCGCCGTGATCGTGTTCTTTTTGTTGCTGGTGTTGCCGGCCGACAACTGGTCGCAGCGCGCGGGGCGTTCGCTCTTCTTCCTGGTCGGTGCGCTTTTCTCGGCGGCGACCGGATATATCGGTATGCGACTCGCCGTACGGAGCAATGTGCGCGTGGCGGCCGCCGCGCGTGAGGCGACTCCGGGAGGAGGCGAACCGGAAAAGGATCTCACCACCGTCTCGCACCGGGCGATGAAAATCGCCTTCCGTACCGGTGGTGTGGTCGGAATGATCACGGTGGGGCTCGGGCTGCTCGGCGCCTCCTGTGTCGTACTCGTCTACGCGGCCGACGCGCCCAAGGTGCTGGAGGGGTTCGGCCTCGGGGCGGCGCTGATCGCCATGTTCATGAGGGTCGGCGGCGGCATCTTCACCAAGGCCGCCGACGTGGGCGCCGACCTCGTCGGCAAGGTGGAGCAGGGTATTCCGGAGGACGATCCGCGCAACGCCGCCACCATCGCCGACAACGTGGGCGACAACGTCGGTGACTGCGCGGGCATGGCCGCCGACCTCTTCGAGTCGTACGCCGTGACGCTCGTCGCCGCCCTCATCCTCGGCATGGCGGCCTTCGGCGACTCGGGCCTGGCCTTTCCCCTGATGGTCCCGGCGATCGGTGTCGTCACCGCGATGATCGGGATCTTCGCCGTCGCCCCCCGGCGCGCCGACCGCAGCGGTATGACCGCCATCAACCGGGGCTTCTTCATCTCCGCGGTGGTCTCGCTCGTCCTGGTGGCCGTGGCCGCCTTCGCCTATCTGCCGTCCTCGTACGCCGAGCTGACCGGCGTCACCGACGAGGCGATCACCACGCACGGCGGCGACCCGCGGGTCTTCGCCCTGGTCGCGGTGGCCATCGGCATCGTCCTGGCCGCGCTGATCCAGCAGCTCACCGGCTACTTCACCGAGACCGGGCGCCGCCCCGTCCAGGACATCGGGAAGTCCTCGCTGACCGGTCCGGCGACCGTGGTGCTGGCCGGCATCTCCATCGGCCTGGAGTCGGCCGTCTACACCGCCCTGCTGATCGGCCTGGGCGTCTACGGGGCGTTCCTGCTGGGCGGTACGTCGATCATGCTGGCGCTCTTCGCGGTGGCGCTCGCCGGGACCGGGCTGCTCACCACGGTGGGGGTCATCGTCGCCATGGACACCTTCGGGCCGGTCTCCGACAACGCCCAGGGCATCGCCGAGATGTCCGGGGACGTGACCGGCGCCGGGGCCCAGGTGCTCACCGACCTGGACGCCGTCGGCAACACGACCAAGGCCATCACCAAAGGCATCGCCATCGCCACCGCCGTCCTGGCGGCGGCCGCGCTCTTCGGCTCCTACCGCGACGCCATCGCCACGGCGGTCGCCGACGTGGGCGCGGGGGCGGGCGAGATGGGGCTGAGCCTGGACATCTCGCAGCCCAACAACCTCGTCGGCCTGATCCTCGGTGCGGCGGTCGTCTTCCTCTTCTCCGGGCTCGCCATCAACGCGGTCTCCCGGTCGGCCGGAGCGGTCGTCCACGAGGTGCGGCGGCAGTTCCGCGAGCACCCGGGGATCATGAACTACACGGAGAAGCCGGAGTACGGCCGCGTCGTCGACATCTGCACCAAGGACGCCCTGCGTGAGCTGGCCACGCCCGGCCTCCTGGCGGTCCTGGCGCCGATCGCGGTCGGCTTCAGCCTCGGTGTCGGTGCGCTCGGCTCGTACCTGGCGGGCGCCATCGCCACCGGCACCCTGATGGCCGTCTTCCTCGCCAACTCCGGCGGTGCCTGGGACAACGCCAAGAAGCTCGTCGAGGACGGGCACCACGGCGGCAAGGGCAGCGACGCGCACGCGGCGACCGTGATCGGTGACACGGTCGGCGACCCGTTCAAGGACACGGCGGGCCCGGCGATCAACCCGCTCCTGAAGGTGATGAACCTGGTGGCACTGCTCATCGCCCCGGCGGTGGTGCAGTTCAGCTATGGAGCGGACGCGAACCCCTGGGTACGGGCGCTGGTGGCCGTCCTCGCCATCGTGGTCATCGTCGGCGCGGTCTACGTGTCCAAGCGGCGCGGTATCGCCGTGGGCGACGACGACAGTGGCGCTCAGGGCAGCGGCGGCCCTTCGGCTCCGGCTCCGGCGCCGGACGCTGCGGCGGCCTCGTGAGAGGTACGAGCGGCCTCGTGAGAGGTACGAGCGGAGGGGGAGGCCCCGGTTCCGGGTGACGTCCAGTCATGGCGCGGGCGGACAGTACGTGTTGACGTGGCGTCCGCCCGCGCTCCTGCGTGGGGGACGGGGTGCGCGGAACCCGACGCTCCTTCCGTCCTTCTGATGAGTGACCGCACGAGTGTCGGAATCTCCGGCCGAGTGGCATCTCCCTCATTTCCCTTGGTGCAAATGGCTTCAAAAGGGCGTACACCGGATGCCCGACACCCGGATGGAGCCCTCTTGGCGTGTAAGTTCCGGGGCCGAGAGCCTTGGAAGGGATCCATCCGGTGAACAAGAAGCTTGCAGCCGCTCTGTCCGGCGGTGCGGTACTCGTACTGACGCTGTCGGGTTGCAGCGACGACCGCGACGACAAGGTGAACGACTGGGCCAAGAAGGTCTGCGACGAGTTCCAGCCCCAGCTGCAGAAGATCACCGACGCCAACGCCTCCATCCAGCAGCAGACCGCTGACAACAGCACGCCCGCCGACGTCCAGAAGGCCGACTCGGCCGCCTTCCAGCAGATCTCCCAGGCGTACAAGTCGCTGGGCGCGACCGTGGACTCGGCCGGTCCGCCGCCGGTCGACGACGGTGAGACCACGCAGAAGGAGGCCGTGAAGGAACTCAACGCCGCCTCCACGGCGTACGCGGGTCTGAAGACCAAGGTCGACGCGCTCGACATCAAGGACCAGGCGAAGTTCGCCGACGGCCTCAAGGGCATCGCCGACGAGCTGAGCAAGATCAGCCAGAACGGTGACCAGGCGCTGAAGAAGCTGGAATCCGACGAGATCGGCGCCGCGATGTCCAAGCAGAAGGGCTGCCAGAAGTCGACGGCCTCGACCGGGCCCGCCAGCCCCGAGGGGTCCGAGGCGCCGGGCGCGGGGGCCGGGTCGACTCCCTCGGCTTCGGCCTCGGAGGAGGAGAAGAAGGCGTAGTTCACGGCTTCCGGCCGGCCCGGAGGCCTGAGGGAACGGCCTCGGGGCCGGGGAACTCAGGGCCGCGCGAACGGTTCCGAGGCCTCAGGCCTGCGCGAACGGCTTTGGGCCCGAGGAGGCCTGAGGGCCGTGAGGACGGTTTCGGGCCCGGAGGTCCGAGGCCCGCGCGAACGGCCTCGGTGCAGCGGCCCGGACACCCGGTGGGCGTCCGGGCCGCTGCCGTTGTCAGTGGGACCGGACACAATGGTCGGGTGAGCAATACCAGCCTTCCCGCACCCGACCACACCGCCGGCCTCCGCGAGGCGCTGCTCGCCGCCGCCTTCACCGCCGACGGCCTCCTCGACCGGCTCGGCGCAGCCGCCTATGCCGCGCTCGCCCGCAGCGAGACGGTCCCCGCCCTGCGCGCCACCCGAGGCGTGTCGCCGCTCGACACGCTGGTGCGGCTCTTCCTGCTCCAGCGCCCCGTCCCCCAGGAGCAGGCCCGCGCCGCCCTGCCGCTGGAGGAGTGCGTCCAGGACGGCTGGGTGAGCGTGGAGGACGGCCTGATCCGCGCCACCGTCGACGTTCGGCCGTACGGCGGGCCGGACGGCGAGGACTGGTTCATCGTCTCCGACCTCGGCTGCGCGGTGGGCGGCGCGGGCGGGATCGGCTCGCACGAGGAGGGCGTCGTCCTCGGCGTCGGCGGGGCCTCCACCACCCTCGCCGGCATCACCGTGCGTACGCCGGTCGCCTCGGCCCTCGACCTCGGTACGGGCTCCGGCATCCAGGCGCTGCACGCCGCCCAGCACGCCACCCGCGTCACCGCGACGGACCTCAACCCCCGTGCCCTGGAGTTCACCCGGCTCACCCTCGCCCTGTCCGGCGCGGCCCCCGCCGACCTCCGCGAGGGCTCCCTCTTCGAGCCGGTCGGTACGGAGACCTTCGACCTGATCGTCTCCAACCCGCCCTTCGTCATCTCGCCCGGCGCCCGCCTCACCTACCGGGACGGCGGCATGGGCGGCGACGACCTCTGCCGCACCCTGGTCCAGCAGGCGGGGGACCATCTGAACGAGGGGGGATACGCCCAGTTCCTCGCCAACTGGCAGCACGTGGAGGGCGAGGAGTGGCAGGACCGGCTGCGCTCCTGGGTGCCCGCCGGGTGCGACGCCTGGATCGTGCAGCGCGAGGTCCAGGACGTCACGCAGTACGCCGAGCTCTGGCTGCGCGACAGCGGTGACCACCGCAGCGACCCGGAGGCGTACGCCGAGCGGTACGAGGCGTGGCTCGACGAGTTCGAGGCGCGCGGGACCACCTCCGTAGGCTTCGGCTGGATCACGCTGCGCCGGTCCGCCGCCGCGGCCGCGGGCAACCCGTCGATCGTCGTCGAGGAGTGGCCGCACGCCGTGCGGCAGCCGCTGGGCCGGGCCGTCGAGGACCATTTCGCCCGCCAGGACTATCTGCGCGACCAGGACGACGCCGCGCTGCTCGCCGGGCACTTCACCCTCGCCGCCGAGGTCGTGCAGGAGCAGGTGGGTCTGCCCGGGGCGGAGGATCCCGAGCACGTGGTGCTGCGCCAGCACCGCGGGATGATGCGGGCGACCAAGGTGGACGCGGTGGGCGCCGGGTTCGCCGGGGTGTGCGACGGTTCGCTGCCCGCCGGGCGGATCCTGGACGCCATCGCCCAGCTGATGTCCGAGGACCCGGTGCTCCTGCGCGACCGCACTCCGCAGGCGATCCGGCTGCTGGTCGAGGAGGGCTTCCTGGAGCCGGTGCCGGGGCCGGTCCCGGGGGCCGTTCGTGGGGAGGGCCTCGGGTGAGGGCGGCATGATCCGGGTCGAGCTGGACGAGGCCTTGCCGGGGGCCACCCGGCCGGCAGCTCCAGGTGGCCGACGGCCACTTCTCCCTCCCGGGCAGCCCGGCGTTCGTCCCCTGCGCCGCCCGCGCTTACGGCGGCACGACGGCGATCTCCGACGAACCCAGGCCCCGCGCCTTGGGAGCGGTCCTCCTCGGCCCCCGCCACCGGACTCCGCTCCGGATCGTCCGGCCCCTGCCCCATGCCGTCGACGGCCCTCTCACCAGCGCCTTCACGCTCACCGTCGTCCCCCTCCCGTCCGGTCCGCGGATTCCGATCGGTGTTCTGCCGGGGCTCGGGACGGTGCTCCTCGCGGCCACCACCGGGTGCTCGGCGTTCGGTCGGCGCCGGGGCGCTCGGGCTCCGCGTCCATGACGTGTTCTTGGTCTCCGACGTGGCCGGATCCGTACTGCTCCTGAGGGCCGGAGCCACCGTGCCGCAGGCGGCGGCTCGACCGGCCATGCGGATCAGGCAAGCCGGCCGGTGCCGAGTACGCGCCCCTCGCCGTGGCACGCCTCGCCGTGGCACGCCTCGCTGTGGCACGCCACGCCGTGGCCCCTCGCCGTAGCAACCCTCCTCGTAGCGACCTTCGCCGTTTCGGGAGGGGCAGCCGCAGCCAAGCGGCCCCTGACGTCGTGTGACGGCGCCGGTACTCCCGGTGGGTGCGTGCTGTTCACCCGGGGTTCGCGTCCACGATGCCCCGGGGTGGCAGCCTCCCCATGACCGAGCGGTACGACAGGGTCGAGGGGTACGACATGGAGAGCGTCGCAGCAGTCTTCGCCGGTGCGGCCTTCGCGCTGTTCGGCGCCGCCCTCCTCATCTGGACCGGGGCGCGCGCTCTGCACCGCGCGCCGGTGCTGCACGGTGTGAGCCCCGTCGCCTCCACCGCACTCACGACACTTTTCGGCGTAGTTTTCCTGGCCCTCGGCGTGTGGTGCTTCACGCTCGTCTGATCCCCGCCCCCGCCGGGGCCGCGCCCGGGTCGAGGGGTCGCCGGGCGGCCCCCGCGACCACCCCGGAAAAGCCGCAGGCCCAGGCTTCGCACGGCGTGGACCCGACGGTCCGGGCGGCAGGAATGGCGGAAGTCGGGTTACCGTTCGAGTGGCCGTTGCGGGCTTTTGCCGTTTGACACGGGGGCGGGTTGTACCGTCACACTCCGCAGCGACAGCACCGCGGGAAGCGTTTGGACGCTGCCCGGATGCCCACTGAGTGTCGACCGGAGAGAAGAGCGAAGTTGTCCCCGACCAGCGAGACCGCACAGGGCGGCCGCCGACTCGTCATCGTCGAGTCGCCTGCCAAGGCGAAGACGATCAAGGGCTATCTCGGCCCCGGATACGTCGTCGAGGCGAGCGTGGGGCACATCCGCGACCTCCCGAACGGCGCGGCCGAGGTCCCGGACGAGTACACCGGCGAGGTACGCCGCCTCGGGGTGGACGTCGAACACGACTTCCAGCCCATCTACGTCGTCAACGCCGACAAGAAGGCCCAGGTCAGGAAGCTCAAGCAGCTGCTGGCCGAGTCCGACGAACTCTTCCTCGCCACCGATGAGGACCGCGAGGGCGAAGCCATCGCGTGGCACCTGCGGGAAGTCCTCAAGCCCAAGGTCCCGGTCCACCGGATGGTCTTCCACGAGATCACCAAGGACGCGATCCGGGCCGCCGTCGCCAACCCGCGCGAGCTCAACCAGCGCATGGTCGACGCCCAGGAGACCCGTCGTATCCTCGACCGCCTCTACGGCTACGAGGTCTCGCCGGTCCTGTGGAAGAAGGTCATGCCGAAGCTCTCGGCGGGCCGCGTCCAGTCCGTCGCCACCCGTCTCGTCGTCGAGCGGGAGCGCGAGCGCATCGCCTTCCGCTCCGCCGAGTACTGGGACCTGACCGGAAAGTTCGCCACCGGCCGCACCGGTGACGCCTCCGACCCCTCGACCCTGACAGCCCGCCTCAGCGCGGTCGACGGCCGCCGCATCGCCCAGGGCCGCGACTTCGGCCCCGACGGGCAGCTCAAGGCCGGCTCCGCCCAGACCCTGCACCTGGACGAGGCGAACGCCCGCGCCCTGGCCGCCGCGCTCGCCGACTCCTCCTTCGCGGTCCGGTCCGTCGAGTCGAAGCCGTACCGTCGCTCCCCGTACGCCCCCTTCCGTACGACGACCCTCCAGCAGGAGGCGAGCCGCAAGCTGGGCTTCGGGGCGAAGGCGACCATGCAGGTGGCGCAGAAGCTGTACGAGAACGGCTTCATCACCTATATGCGTACCGACTCCACGACCCTCTCGGGCACCGCGGTCTCCGCGGCCCGAGCCCAGGTCACGCAGTTGTACGGGGCGAACTACCTCCCCGAGAAGCCGCGTACGTACGCCGGGAAGGTCAAGAACGCGCAGGAGGCCCACGAGGCGATCCGCCCCTCCGGCGACCGCTTCCGCACCCCCGCCGAGACCGGGCTCACCGGTGACCAGTTCCGGCTCTACGAGCTGATCTGGAAGCGGACCGTCGCCTCCCAGATGAAGGACGCGACCGGCAACTCCGTCACCGTCAAGATCGGCGGCCGGGCGAGCGACGGCCGGGACGCCGAGTTCTCCGCCTCCGGCAAGACGATCACCTTCCACGGCTTCATGAAGGCGTACGTCGAAGGCGCCGACGACCCGAACGCGGAGCTGGACGACCGTGAGCGGCGGCTGCCGCAGGTCGCCGAGGGCGACGCGCTGAGCGCCGACGAGATCACGGTCGACGGGCACGCCACCAAGCCTCCGGCCCGCTACACCGAGGCCTCGCTGGTCAAGGAGCTCGAAGAGCGCGAGATCGGTCGCCCGTCGACGTACGCGTCGATCATCGGGACCATCCTGGACCGCGGCTACGTCTTCAAGAAGGGCACGGCACTCGTCCCGTCCTTCCTCTCCTTCGCCGTGGTCAACCTGCTGGAGAAGCACTTCGGCCGGCTCGTCGACTACGACTTCACCGCCCGCATGGAGGACGACCTCGACCGCATCGCGCGGGGCGAGGCCCAGTCCGTGCCGTGGCTCAAGCGCTTCTACTTCGGCGCGCGCCCCGGCGACGACACCTCCGGTGCCGGTGCGGCCTCCGACGCGGGCAACGGCGACGGCGACCACCTCGGCGGCCTGAAGGAACTGGTCACCGACCTCGGCGCGATCGATGCCCGGGAGATCTCCTCCTTCCCGGTCGGCAACGACATCAAGCTCCGCGTCGGCCGCTACGGCCCGTACATCGAGCGGGGCGAGAAGGACGCCGAGGGCCACCAGCGCGCCGACGTGCCCGAGGACCTGGCGCCCGACGAGCTGACCGTCGAGCTCGCCGAGGAGCTGCTGGCCAAGCCCAGCGGCGACTTCGAGCTGGGCGCCGACCCGGTGACCGGCAACCAGATCATCGCCAAGGACGGGCGTTACGGCCCGTACGTCACCGAGGTGCTGCCCGAGGGGACGCCGAAGACCGGCAAGAACGCGGTGAAGCCGCGGACCGCCTCCCTCTTCAAGTCCATGTCCCTGGACACGGTGACGCTCGCCGACGCCCTCAAGCTGATGTCGCTGCCGCGCGTCGTCGGTGAGGACGCCGAGGGTGTCGAGATCACCGCGCAGAACGGCCGCTACGGCCCGTACCTGAAGAAGGGCACCGACTCCCGGTCGCTGACCTCCGAGGAGCAGCTCTTCGACATCACCCTCGAAGAGGCCCTCGCGATCTACGCCCAGCCCAAGCAGCGCGGCCGGGCCGCGGCCAAGCCGCCGCTGAAGGAGCTGGGCACCGACCCGGTCAGCGGTGCGCCGGTCGTGGTGAAGGACGGCCGCTTCGGCGCGTACGTCACCGACGGCGAGACCAACGCGACGCTGCGGACCGACGACAGCGTCGAGGACATCACACCGGAGCGCGGCTACGAGCTGCTCGCCGAGAAGCGTGCCAAGGGACCCGCCAAGAAGAAGACGGCGAAGAAGGCCCCGGCGAAGAAGGCGACGGCCAAGAAGACGGCCGCGAAGAAGACGACGGCCACCAAGACCACGGCGGCCAAGAAGACCGCGGCGAAGAAGACGACGACCGCTAAGAAGGCGACGGCCACCAAGACGGCCGCGAAGAAGACGGCGACGGCGAAGAAGACCGCCTCTGCCTCCGCCTCCTCTTCTTCTGCTTCCGCATCGTCCTCGGAGGAGTGACACCGGCCGCTTGACGGTCGAGCTACCTCGGAGGAGTGGCAGCGACCGCTTGACGAGCGAGCTTCTCCGGAGGATCGGAGGAGTGGCACCGACCGCCTCGCGACCGAGCCTCCTCGGAGACTGACCGCCTCGCGACACGCACTGTTGCGGCCCGGCACCCGATCCAGGCGCCGGGTACCGACGGCGATGTACAGCTGCGGCGCAACGATCTTGCCGGTCTGGCCGACCTGCATGTCGTTGGGCACGAAGCCTGCGTCG
>NZ_JBEYKR010000043.1:0-46544 GCF_040703535.1 Streptomyces sp. NPDC007346 | reverse complement strand
GGGGGGCTATCACCGCCCAACCCGCCGCCCGGGGGCCCGGGGTGCTCAGCGCCACCACCTCCCGCCCCGTCGGATCAGGGGGGGGGCGGCCGGGGGGCAGCCCACTGCTTGATGCCTTCAGCGAACCAGAAGCCCACCGACGCCACCGCTTCGAGCGCCGGCAGCAGCACGGCTCGGTTGAGGTCCGCAAGGAACTTTCGTGTTCACCGTGCTCCGGCAGGCAGCCAAGCCGCAAGCGGCCAGCGGCCAGCCGGAGTACGGCTCCTCAGATCCGAGCGCCTGCGATCCGGGGCAGCCTTGTTCACGAGTCACAGTCGCCGGACCCCTACGCCGTGGGGCGGACCGTGGGCAGGCCGAGCAGCAATCGGGGTGCACGGCCTCACCGGAAGGTGCAGCCAACACCCAACGAACCGAGTCGTTCGGGCCTGTGTCCCGGCGAGTGCCGGCCGCAGGCTGAGCCCGCCTACGGCGCAGGACAAGCGCATGCCGCATGATCGGATGATCTCGCGGAAGAGTATCTGCACAACGATCTGCGAGAGATCCACGAGGCGATGCTTGGAAGCCCGACGAACTCGGCGAGTACAGCATCCGCCGCACCCTGACCTCGACAGGTACCAGTCTTCGTGAAAGCCCCGCCCACGACGCGGCCGCCACCGCCTCGCACCACCCTCGGCACCAGACCGACAGGGCGCAGGCGAGGGTCTTGGCCTCTCACCACTCGATGAGGGCGAAGCCCAGGTTGAAGCCGCCGCCGAAGGCGCAGAGCAGCACCTTCTCGCCCGGCCCGAGGGCTTGCTGCCGGGCCGCCGCGTCGAGGGTGATGGGGATGGACGCGGAGCCGGTGTTGCCGTATCGGGTGACGGTGGTGTGCATCCGGGCCCGGGGGAAGCCCAGCGACTGGTCCAGTTCGGCGAGCATCACGCCGTTGGCCTGGTGCGGGACGATGTGGGACACCTCCGCCTTGTCGATGCCCGCGTCGTCGAGGAAGGTCTGGAGGGTTTCCGGCAGGGTGGTGTACACCGCCTCCTTGACGCCGCGCCCGTTCATGGTGAAGTAGTGCGCTCCCTCGGCCAGGGTCTGGGCCGTGGTGCCCATCCGGGTGCCGCCGGCGGGGACTTTGATGAGGTCGTGGCCCTCGGTGTAGGTCAGCAGGCGGGTGGCGGTCACAGCGCGGCGGCCGGTGGCAGGTCCCAGGACGACGGCGCCGGCCCCGTCTCCCCACAGCACGCGGGTGCGCGGGTCGGTGGGGTCGGTGATCCTGCTGTACATGTCCGCGCCGATGACCAGGGCGTATCCGCCGCCGGCGATCATGCTCCGGGCGGCGGACAGGGCGTAGACGAAGCCGCTGCACACCGAGTTGAGATCGAAGGCGGCCGCGGTGCTCGGTGTCTGCAGGAGTTCGGCGACGACGGTGGCCGTGGGCGGCTGGGGGGAGTCGGGGGTGGACGTGGCGACGATGATCAGTGACAGGTCGGCGACGGAGACTCCCGCGTTCTCCAGTGCGGCGCGGGCCGCTGCGGCCGCCAGGTCGGAGGTGGCTTCGTCGTCCTTGCCGTAACGGCGCTCGTGGATGCCCGTCTTGCGTACGATCCACTCGTCATCGACGCCCGCTGTGGAGCCGACGTCGTCGTTGGTGATGACGCGGGAGGGAACATAGGATCCGGTGCCCAGGATGCTCACCGGTGTCGGTGTCCGGGGTGCGCCCGCCTCGCCGGCGATTTCAGCAGTCATTCTCACTCCCAAGAAGTAGTGGCTTCCATCGCCGCGAGACCGGACCCGGGCCGGCCCAGGCCCGGCCCGGGCCCGGTCCGGGTCCGGTTCGATCCAGGTCCGGAACCAGGTCCAGGTCCGGGTCCGGGTCCCGTCCGGTCCAGATCCGGGCCGGTCCAGATCCAGGTCACGGGTCCAGGGCCGGGTCCGATCCAGGTCCAGTCCAGGGCCAGGTCCGGCCCGATCCCGTCCGGGTCCGGCCCGGTCCGATCCGGGTCCGGTTCGATCCGGGTCCAGGTCCAGGTCCGGGTCCAGGTCCCGTCCAGGTCCCGTCCAGGTCCGATCCCGTCCGTGTCCAGTCAGGTCCGGGTCCAGTCAGGTCCGGGTCCAGGTCCGATCCCGTCCGGGTCCGGTCAGGTCCGGTCAGGTCCAGGGCCGATCCAGGTCCAGGTCCGGGTCCGGTCAGGCCTTCCTGAGGTACTCCAGGAGGCGGAAGTTGGCGGTCGTGCCGTTGCTGACGAACTCCAGGACGCCGAGCTCGGTACGGGTCAGCCCGGCCTCCTGCTCCAGCTCGGCCAGCTTGTCCCAGTCACCGTGGTCGTTGAAGCCGAGGAAGAGCCGCCCGCCCTCGGCCAGGTGCCGGGGGCCGTCCAGGAGGAAGGAGCGGTGGGAGACATAGCCGGGGTCCATGATGGCCCGCTGCATGTAGTGGGTGTAGGTGAAGTCGTCCGGTGCCAGCAGGGCGTTGGAGTCCCAGTAGATGACGTCGAAGCGCTCGTCGGGGTCAAGAGCGGCGAACATGTCGCTGCGCAGGGCCCGCACGTGCCCGGCCACCCCGTGCCGGGCGGCGTTCACCAAGGTGTTGTCCACCGCTTCCTGGGTGATGTCCAGGGCGGTGACCTGCCCGGCGCCCTTGAGGGCAGCGATCACGGAGGTCACCCCGCAGCCGCTGCCGACCTCGAGGAAAGAGCCCCCCTCCGGGTAGGGCAGCCACTCGGTGAAACCTTTGGTCTCGGGGGAGATGTAGGGGGGCCAGACGCCGGGCAGCAGGTCCCAGGTGCGCTCCAGGAGGTGGAACTCGATGGGTTCGTTCTGCTGGGCGTGGGCGAAAAGCTCCGGTGGCAGGCCCGCCGGGATCGGCCGGCCGGCCCCCTGCGCTCTGTTCGTGTCCGTGCTCGCCGCGTCGGTGCTGGTCATGTTCGTGTGCTCCTGGCCGTTCGGGGGCGATGGGATAGGTGCGCCGTTCCTCAGAAAGTCACAGAAGGTATCTGGGCGGGCTCGGCCAGCCACCGGGCGTTGTCGTCGTACACCGCGCGCATCAGTTCCGGGCGGTCGATACCCGGCCGGTCGGGATGGTTTCCCCAGCCGGCCTGGTTCGACCAGTACTGGGTGTAGCGGTAGGAACGCCGGTAGGAGCTGAGCAGTTCGGTGTCCAGGGACATACGGTCCCCCACGTACTCGGGAGCCACGGAATCCTTGAGATACACCGCCCGGAACTCCGCGATACGCCAGTCGTGCTGCCGTTTCTCGACCCGGAAACACATCCTCTCCCACACGAAGAGCGTCGCTTCCTGACCATCGATCTGCACCGGCATGACGATCTGCGCGGGCAGCTCGGCAAAAGCCCGGTCCCCGTTCACCTGCACCTGGATGGGCCCCAGCTGGTGCAGCCCCTGACCGCGGGAAGTGGCTGCCAGCTTCTGGGTGTTCGCGATGAATTCCGCACCGCCGCACGATGCCCAGCCGACCGCGATACGCGTGTCCGGGTAATAGCTCGCCGCCATTTCGTCCCACTGCCCGGTGTCACGCGCCCAGCGTTCACGTATCACACACTCCCGGGCAGCCTCGGCGGCCAGCATCTCTGCCGTGCCGCTGCGCTCTCGTGTACCCATTCACTCGCTCCTATCGGCCAGTTCGAGGGGTGCCTCGTCGACTTCGTCACCAGGTGATTCCACGGGTGTCAGCTGATGTACATGTCCACTTCCTCACCCCGGTAGGAGGCAGTGGTCCTCGGCGCACGCTCGACAGCAATTCCCAGATGCGTCCGGTAGGCGGCCACCACCGCTTCGTCCGTGGTCAGTTCCTCGGTACGGCGCAGGCCGTCCTCCGTCACCGTGAGGGTGTTCCCCTTCATGCTCACGCGCCCCGTGGCGGTCACCTGGGCGGCGAACACGTACTGCAGGAAAGGCGAGTCGGGCGCCGTGCGATACCACCACAACGTGGGCAGGAAGGCGTCCAGGGTCGTCGCACGGTCATCGACCCGGTACTGCGGCCTGCCCTTGAGGAGGACATCCACCTCACCGTTCCCGACCGGCACCAGCTCGTAGGCACCGTGCGCGTCCAGCTGTTCACCACGGGTACCGAAGAAGAGCGGCCCGCGGGGGCACTTACCGAACCCGACATCCACCAGCAGGCTCTCACCGCCCAGCGTCACCCTGAGAACCAGGTGACACAGAGGCGGGCCCAGCTTCTCCCCGCTGTAGGTCCTGGCCGGCAGGATCTCCACGTGATAACCGAGCGCCTCGAGCAGAAACCCGAAAGCCGGGTTCAGCTCGTAACACCCGCCCCCACGACCCCGGTGCACGATTTTGTCCACGACACTCTCATCGAGCTTCACCGGCGTGCCGTCGTGGTAATCGAGATTCTCGAACGGAACCGAAAGAACATGGCGTTCCTGCAAGTGCCGCAGCGCATCGAGGTCGGCGGCCTCCGGCCGCTGTGCACCGATACGCTTCAAATACAGATCGACGGTGGCGTCGTTCAACACTGCGGCCCCCTGCGGGATAGGGAAATTCGGCTGACTCACTCTGCTGCCGACGGTGGTCCTGCTGCCATCGGTTCACCGGCGGCCGAGTCAAGCGCCCCCCCGAACTCCTTGGCAAGAGCCGCATCCGCGTTCTGTCAGGTCCGGCAACCCAGTTGACATAGTTCGATCCGCGACGTTGCCACCGAAGTCGCCTCCCACCATGCTGACCCGGCACGTCGCCGTCGGCCCGCCCGACCGCCCCACCCGCGAAACCGCCCTTTCCCCCACCCGCACAAGGGAGCAACCCCGGCATGACGAACATCGCGATCGTCTACTACTCCGCCACCGGACACGTACACCAACTGGCCCACGCCGCCGCCCAGGCCGCCGAGAAAGCCGGCGCCGAGGTACGGCTGCGCAGGATCGGCGAAGTGGTCCCCGGGCAGGACACCGCCGACCTGCTCTGGATCGACCGCACCGTATGGACCGAGCACGTCGACGCCACCGCCCAGATCCCCCTCGCCCAGCTCGCCGACCTCGAATGGGCCGACGCCATCATGATCGGCACCCCCGTCCGCTACGGCCTGCCGGCCCCCAAACTCATGGAATGGATCGACACCACCACCGACATGGCCATCGCCGGCAAGCTCCACGACAAACCCGTCACCGCGTTCACCTCCGGCGACGGGGCACACGCCGGCCAGGAAACAGCCGTACTCGGCCTCCACAACACCTTCTGCCACTGGGGCGGGATCATCGTGCCCAACGGCATCACCCACGAAGTGATCAGCAAGCGCCGCGCCAACGGCTGCCCCTACGGAACCGCCAGCCACTCACGGCAGAAAGAACCCGGCACCGTCCCCGCCGACAACATCGCCGCCGTGGAATACCAGGCCCGTCACGTCATCGAGATCGCCGCGATCCTGGGCCGGGGACGCGCCGTATCCTGAAACACCCCCACCGCACCACCCCGCTCCAACAGGCCTTTTCGCACCCAGGAGACACCATGGCCATCCAGTCCGACGGACCCAGCCCGCCCCGCTCCTTAGCAACACCGGACACCGGCCGCAACGGCCCGACCCCACCACGGGTCGCAGGAGCATGGCTCGCCCTGATCGCCGCCCCGGCAACCCTCGGCGTCACCGCACCCGTCATCGTCCTGCCCAAAATGGCCGACGGCTACAACATCGGCCTGGACACCGCCAGCTGGCTGGTAACCGTCACAGCACTCGCGATAGCCGTGGGCACCCCCCTGGCCGGCGGACTGATCAGCCGGCGCGGACTACGCACCGCACTGATCACCAGCACCCTCCTCCTCATCGCCGGCACCCTCATCGTGGCCGTCATGCCCTGGCTGGAAATAGCCCTGATCGGCCGCGCCGCACAAGCCCTGGGCAGCACCGGACTGATCGCCGTCGCGATGAACCTGGCAGGAACCGCCGGCCGGATGGGCCTGATCACCTCCACCATCGCCGCCTGCGCCGCCATCGGCCCCCTCATCGGCTCACTGGTCACCGACTGGACCTCCTGGCACATCGTGCTCCTCCTGCCCGTGGTGGCCGCACTGTTCGTACCCCCCGTCCTACGACACGCCCCCACCACCCCGGCCGACGACAGCCCCTTCGACACCCGCGGCGCACTTCTGCTCACCGCCCTGGCCACCGCCCTCGTCGTCATCCCCTACTCCCCCCTGCCCGCGACCATCTGCGCCGTGGCCACCGCCCTCCTCCTCACCATCCACATCAAAAACCGCCCCGACGGATTCGTCCCCCTCACCCTCCTACGCTCCCCGCTCTTCATCGGCGTCAGCCTCCTGGCCCTCCTCCTGGCCACCTCCTTCTTCCGGCTCCTCTTCGTCATCCCCGCACAACTCTCCGACCACGCCGGATGGAACGAAGACGCCATCGGCGTCGGCACCCTCATCGCCCAGATAGCCGGCTCCATCCCCGCATTCCTCATCGCAGCGATCGCCCTCCGCATGGGCCGAACCCTCACCGCGATCATCCTGACCACCACCGGGATCCTCGCCACCGTCCTGACCGCCACGTCCACCTCACCCACCATCATCCTGACAGCCCTGGCCATCGCACTCTTCGCCGCAGCAGGCGGACAAGGCGCCCTCATGGCCCACGCCACCCACACCGTCACCCCCACCAAACGCCCCGTCGCCATCGGCCTGTTCAACCTCTCCTACCAACTCGGCGGAGCACTCGGCCCCGCCATCGTCGCCATGACCATCACCACCACCTAACACACCACCACACAACACACACAGAACAGCAGGCACAGCACAACGGCAGGCACAGCACAACGCTCGCTCGACGTCAGCACTTGAGTCAGGGAGTCTCCTTGTGACGCTCCGCTCGTTGGCGCGCCGCCTGCAACGTGTGTCGCTCGGTGAAGGCACCGTCTGCCTGCCGCGGCAAGGAACCGTACCGATCTGTGGCGATCTGATCGATGCGGGCTGTGTAGCGGCTTGCCGCTGCTTTGAGTGCCTCTGCCGGCGGCAGGAGGTCTTCTGCTACGCGCAGGGCGCGCAGCACGTCACTGGTCAGTTGGATCAGCCGGGCCAGCTCGTCGTTCGCCGTGCTGCTGCCCAGTTCCGCATGGCCCTTCCGGGCCGCGGCGCGCCGGGCTTGTTCCTCCATGGCCAGGACCACTGCCTGGCGTCGGCGCTCAAGGGTGCGGAAGGTGTGGCTTCCAGGCTCGGCCGCTACCGCTTCGGCAGCCTGAACCGCCTTCGACAGCTTCGACGAGAACCGGGTGGCGGCCAGCGCGGCGGCCTCCTGTTCCTTGCGCTCGGCTTCCCTGCGCTGTTGCTGCAGTCCGGGCCAGGCAGGGAACTCCTCCCTGCCTGCGAGCTGGCCTCTGGTCCGGGGACTCGCCTTCTCAGCCTTGGTCAGGCGGCTGTCCCATTCGCCGTGCAGAGTGAAGCTGTAGGCGCTGCACCCGACAGTTCCCCACCCACCGTATCCGTGGCGGCCGTGCGACCAGCGGCCGTCGAAACTGGTGATCGGCTCCCCGCAGTTCCGGCACTGCTCAGGTTCCTGATTCGTCACAATCCCACCCCACGACATGTCTTCCGGTCGGCTCCCGCATCGAACGAACGTCAGCCCTCGTCATCCTTCCATTCCGTGCTGACAGCGGTACGTCGAAGGGGCACCAGGAGATGTCGGGCGGGTACCGCATGGTTAAGGCCTCACCCGTAAAATCGCCGCCACCGCCAACGCAGGGGCTACGGCCTGTGTGCCAGAACGTCGTCTGCCGCCTGTCTTCCATGGCCTGGCCCACCCGCGGAACAGCTCAGCCGCGCACCTGCCGGTCAGCCTCCGGTCCCGGAGGCAAGCGGCGGGAGGTGATCTGGCCTTCCTGCCCAGGCCCGTACGGCGACGGGGCGGAGATGTCGGCTTCACGCGGGTGCGAGGCGCAGGGGTAACGGCAGGGGTAGGTTCGGGTCAGGAGTCTGGGGGCGGGTTATGAGCAGACAAGGCCGGGCGGACGTGGTGGACAGGGCTATGGCCGTGAGGCTGCTGCCCGATACAGCTCTGCAGGCGTTGAGGAGTTGGTGGAGCGAGAACGCGGCGACGTTCCCGGACGGGATGCCGGGCGCGCACACGGTCCGCTACTCCCCCAGCCAGTGGGCGCAGATCACCTCTTGGCCCTCGGCACTGGCTTCGACGTCTCATTCCGGTGATGCCGGAATCAGCCGAGCGCAGGTGGCGACCATCGTCGCTGACGCGCTGCGGCGCGAAGCGTTCAGCGAGGCGCTGGTGGCCACCTATGTGTGGGGAAAGGGCAAACGCGGCTCCCCCGGCGGCAGCGGCCCCGCCACCCTTCAGAAGATCCTGGCCGCCGAGGGCCTGAATACCTCACTGGCTCGTGCGGTCATCGCGTTGAGCGAGCACAGCGCAGAAGCTGCTTATGCGGGGCTACGGGGCCTTGTTCGTGGGTTCGGTCCGTCGTTCTTCACCAAGTTCCTGTACTTCGTCGGCAAGACGGTTCCGTCGGCAGCCGGCCCCCAACCGCTCATCCTCGACCGGGTTCTGGCCCGCCGGCTACGGCCCCTGGCCCAGGCAGTCGGCCGGGAGACCGGTCACGACCCCGACGGCTCGATAGCCAACTGGGTCTGGCGGGATCAGACCTGGTCACCGCACCGCTACGCGGTCTACCTCTCGTTCATGCACGCGGCAGCCGACCAAGCAGCGGCAACGGATACCTGGCCGTCGAACGCCGCGCCCGACCTTCTCGAGTACGCCCTCTTCAGCGCTTCATTGAAGTGAACGGAGGCTGGCAAGGTACAGGGCTTGAATCGTGCCACGGCAGGGGCGTTCTTACGGAACCGCTGCCCAAGTGCCTAGCTGCCGATGGTGTGATGGCTTCATGCAGCCTGAGCATTGTGTGACCCGAAACCACATCGAGGTGGGGGGTGACGGCCTGCTGCCGTCGGGGCCAGGTCGGATCAGGTTCTGGGCGGTGCTGCGCGGTTCGCTCCTGCCGATCCTTGTCTGGACTGGTGTCGGGTGCTTGACGTACTCGCACGGCCATTCTCGTGGTCAGCTTCACTCGCGGGCAGGGCCGACAGAGCGGACATGCACGCTGACAGCGTAGCCACAGCCGGGGACGTACGGATCGCCGCTCCAGGTGGCGTAACGCTGCCGCAAGGTCAGTCCCGACCGGGCACACCACTGGTCGAACTCCTCCAGTCCGAAGGGTGCCTCGGGCAGCGGCAGGTGGTCAGCGTCCAATCCCATGCCCGTCACCAGCAATCCGCCGGGGCGTAGTGCGGCGGCCAAGCGGCCCACGACGGTTTCTTCGGTACCTGGGGCCAGGAGGGGGATGACGTTTCCGGCGGCGATCGTCAGGTCGAAGGCGCCGTCCGCACCGGGGGCGTCCATCCGGGCCAGGTCCCCGAGGAGCCACTCCTGTGTGGGGGCTTCGCGGCGGGCGACGGCGAGCATCGAGGGATCGATGTCCACACCCGTGCAGCGGTGTCCCAGCTCGGCAAGCCGGATGGCGATCCGTCCTGTGCCGCAGCCGGCGTCGAGCACCCGGGCGGCAGGGGGCAGCAATGCGGCGCAGAACGCGGCCTCGCCATGGATGTCGTGACCCGATTCGGCAAGCTGCGCGAAACGCCGCGCGTACTGCTCTCCGGCCTCCCTGCCGGTCAGTTCCGCCCAACGGTCCTGTTCCCCGGTCATGCTCACCGCGCCTCCCAGTCAGTGCCGCTCCGGAGCAGGAGCGACGCGCCCACCATGATGGCGGATGCGGTCCTCCGCTGCGACGCGTCCGGCTGCCGCTGCTCAGGAGGCTCCCAGGCGTCCTACCGTGTGAAGCGCGCCCGCCCACGTTTCGATCAGCAAGGACCACCAGGCGTGAACGTCGGAATCCTCTCTCGGATACGCGACTCCGCTGCCCGGCTCGGAGCCGGGGTCCCCTACGCCCTGAAGGTACTGGCCGGCCGGCTCGCCGACGATCCTGACCCGGGGCAGGGTTCGAGTCTGCCCGGCGTCCTCACCGTGACGGTGGACGGCGACCTGTTCGAGGACTGCCCCACGCTGAGCATCGGCCATATCCGTGAGTCCGACCGGATGGAGATCCGGTACGTGAACCCGGTTCCCTCTGCGCAGCCCGCCGCCCCGGACCACAGCGAGGACCAGGGCCGGCAGCAACACCGGCCTGTCGCCGAGGCCGGTTCCGTACGGAAGGTCGCTGGCGCATGGCGCCGCATCACCTGCTGGCTGCGGCACAACGCCCCGTCTCGTTACGACGCACTCCGCACCGGAGCCAGTCCCGCCGCCCTCTCCTGCCTGGAGGACAGTCTGGGCATTCGGATCTCCGTCGAGCTGAGCGTCCTGTGGCTTCTGGCAGCCGGCGACGATGGAGGTGACGGCTGGGGCTGTCTTCCGGGAGATCGGGGCCTGATGAATCTGGACGCCGTGGCCGCCGCGTACCGGCTGAAGAGGGAAGATCAGGTCAGCCAGGATCTCCTCAACGTCGATCGTGCCGGTGACGGGTCGGTCATCGGCTGGGGCCCACGTGGCTTCCGGTGTTCGCTCTGGGCCCGGCCGGCAGCGCGGCGGGGCTCTGTCTGGACACCGCAACCGGCCGCCTGGGGCAGTGGTCCCGGTACAACGACGCCCCCTGCGAGGAGCGCGACACCCTGGTCATCTATCGGGAAACGGCCGTCGACTTGCTCGATACCCCAGCCCTGGGCCACACAGGACAAGCCTGGTCTTGCCGGTGGGGCGCTGGTGTGGCTCAGCAGTGTCGGTCCTGTGCAGGAAGACCGTTGGCGTCCGTGGACCGGCACAACGTAGGAGGGGGCCGGGCCCTGTGGGACCAGCCCCCTTCCGCTTGCACCTGGTAACGCTACGTCAGTCGATCTGCCGCCCAGTGCAGGCAGTCACCGGGAGGGGCGTGCCGTGCACGGACCCCGGCAGCGTCAGGGAACCTCGTCTCCATCCAGCGCCCGCCGCGCCTGAACCGGTAGCCCGGCTGAACGCCTTCTGGTCTGCTCACTGGAGATCGCGGCACGCCCTCACCGCTCCGTTACGCTCGGGCCGTCCGTCGCCGTACGGGTTGCTCGCGAGCGTCCCGGAATTCGGCGGCGGGGCCCGGTTCCTCTCGTCTCGGCGTAGTGCCGGCTACGGCGCGTCCACCAGGATCCGACCGTCAGCCGGGGTACGTGCGGCGGCGCCGTTGCCGTACAACGACTCGACGCGGGCCTGCTCGGCCGCGTCAGGCACCGCGTTCCTGCAGGTGATCCCGGCGCTCGAGCCGGACATCAGCTGGGAGCACGGGCCGGGCTTGGTGTCCGGCAGGCCCAGGCTGTGGCCGATCTCGTGAGCGGCGATGCGGGTCTTGTCGTGGCCCTCAGTGACCGCCTGGCTGCCCAGCTCCACCCGGACCTGGCCGCCCGGACGGACCGGGCCGAGGGTGGCCTGCGGCCAGCCGTTGGTGGCCACGATCTGGATCTCGGCGCGCGCCCCGGGGGCGGCCTCAACCAGCTTGACGTTGTCGACGTTCGCGTTCCACGAGGCGACGCCCTCCGTGATCGCCGCCTCCCAGCCGCCGGCGCGGCTGCCGTCGTAGTGGAGTGTCACCACCGCCGACGCGGCCGGTCCCGCGGACGGGGCCGACGCGGGCACGGCGTTCGCCGCCGTGCCCGTGGTCAGAGTGATTGCCGCGGCGATACCTGCCGCCTTGAGCCATACCGAATCCAGCATTGCCTTGTCCCTTCACTCATGGGGGGTCCGGGTCCGTACGGAACCGGGAGAGCGGGAGGACGACCACGGCGAGCTGGACCAGAGCGATGACCAGTCGCCGAACCTCCGGGGCCGCAGAACCTATGCCCACCTCAAGGCACTGATCATGCCCCTGTCATGCGAGACCGGCTGGAAAATGCCCCTGCCCCGCCGCCAGGTCCGCCCTTCAGCGATCGCACGCACCGCTCCCGGCCCGGCAGAACCCTGTCGGTCTTCAGCCAGCAGCCACGATCCCGCCGGCCCTGCACTCATGCAGGCATGGCCTGATATCGCCCTCCCTCGCCAGGCAGGCCGCCGGGCAAGCAAGCACGGAGGCACTGTCGGGCCGCCGACGTCGGCCGGAGCTCGCCTGACGCGCGAAAGCGCCCCGCCGCCCCGCCGCCCCGCCGCCCCGGCGCGGAGCCCTGTACCGGCAGCTGGTTCCGTACCCTGGAGGGATGCGGATGCGCCCCACTCTGAGCTGGACCTCTGCCGGGGAGCTGCCCCCGGCCACCACCGATCCGAAGCCGGTCGCCGATGCGCTGAGCAACGGCAGGGTGCTGGTGCTGAGCGGGGCAGGCATCTCCACGGAGTCCGGCATCCCCGACTACCGCAGCGCGGGCGGGAGCCTGAGCCGGCACACCCCGATGACGTACCAGGAATTCACCACCGACGCCCAGGCCCGTCGCAGGTACTGGGCGCGCAGCCACCTCGGCTGGCGCACCTTCGGCCGCGCCCGCCCCAATGCCGGGCACCGGGCCGTGGCCTCCTTCGCACAGCACGGGATGCTCTCGGGTCTGATCACCCAGAACGTCGACGGCCTGCACCAAGCCGCCGGCAGCGAAGAGGTGGTCGAACTCCACGGAAGCCTGAACCGGGTGGTCTGCCTTTCGTGCCGCACCTTCAGCCCGCGCCGCGAGCTCGCCCAGCGGCTGGAGGAAGCCAACAAGGGCTTCGCGCCGGTGGCCGCCGCGATCAACCCGGACGGTGACGCCGACCTCACCGACGTACAGGTCGGGGACTTCCGCGTGGTGCCCTGCTCCGCCTGCGGCGGCATCCTCAAACCCGACGTGGTGTTCTTCGGCGAAGCCGTGCCCCCGCAACGGGTCGAACACTGCCGCGAACTGGTCCGCCGGGCGGCCACCCTCCTCGTCCTGGGCTCCTCCCTGACGGTCATGTCCGGCCTCCGCTTCGTCCGCCAGGCGGCCGAGGCCGGACAACCCGTACTGATCGTCAACCAGGACCCGACCCGCGGCGACCGCCATGCCATCACCCGCATCGCCCTCCCGCTGGGCCCAGCTCTCACCACCGTGGCCGGCCGGCTCGGCGTTGCCCTCCACGACACAGCACCCCAGGCCGAGCCCGAGGCCGGATGAGGCGGCCACCGCCACCCGGGACCCACCGCGGCCCTTTCGTGGCTCCCGAGAAGCCGCACTGATGCCCATGGGCCGTCTCCTGAATCGTTCATGAGATCGTCGTGCTCATGAACGAGTCCTGGGTGATCGATGACGGCGGCACCGTCCCTGTGGCGGCCGAGGCCGTGGTGGAGACGCTTCGGGAGAGGGTCGGCAGAGGTCTGCTGGAGACGTGGCTGAGGAGTTCGTCCGGTCGGTCGATGGCCTTCGTGACGAACACCGAGCGGGCGATGGTGGTGCTGCTCGGCGGCGAGGGTGATCCAGGCGAGCATGCCGTGGACCCAGGAGCCGACGGATGGAGCGAAGGGTTCGTTCTGTCCAACGGGCAGCACGACGCCTACCCCGGTCAGGACACCGTGCCCATCGGTGAGGCGTTCAGGCTCGTGGAGCGCATCGTCAGCACGGGCATGTGGCCCGCGGACGCGCGCTGGGTCGCCGATCGCTGAGACAGCGGCTGTCGCCCGGCCCGGACGAGGGTGGCGGCGGCAGCGTCAGGAAGTCATGGCGTCCGGTCTGACTGGCTGTGCGGAACGCGGAACTCGTTGCCTTCGGGGCCGGCAAGGGCCGCCCAGCCGAAACCATCGGGCTGCCGGAGATCGGCGACAAGGGTGGCGCCGGTCTCCGGCAGCCGTCGCCCATCTCTTGTTCACGCGCGGCGTCCGGGTGCCGGCACAGGTGGGTCCGGTTCTCGATCGTCCTACGGGCTGACCCGCCATTGATCTTGCGACGTGCCGGTCCACCCGCAGCAGGCTGGGGGGGCGTGCTCGCGTGGGCCTGTTCGATCGTCGCACGCCGGGCAACTTGCGCGGGTGTCTCCACGTCCCCGCCCGCCACCGACCAGGATCAATCGCTCGTGCTCGTTAGGGTCGGGGGTATGACGACACCTCTCGCCGGCAGTGCCTTCGACTCGCTCCGCCTCGACGCCGTACCCGACCGGGAGGCGTTGCGCCGGGCGTACGAACTCCCCGGCGACGCGGCCGTACGCAAGCAGATGACCGAACTCACCGAACAGTCCAAGCGGTTGATCGGATGCTCATCTCTGGTCCTGGTCGCCAGCGCGGACGCCGAGGGCAACTGTGACGTCTCGCCGCGCGGCGGCCCGGCCGGGTTCGTCGCCGTCCTGGATTCACGGACGGTGGCGATACCGGACGCGACCGGCAACAAGCGGCTGGACACCCTGCAGAACGTCATCACCACCGGACGGGCCGGGCTGCTGTTCGTCATCCCCGGGCGCACCACGACGCTCAGAGTGAACGGCCGGGCTGTCGTCTCCACCCGCCCGGACCTGCTGTCGCAGCTGACCGCCGTGGGCAAGCCGCCGGCCAGTGCGCTGGTGCTGGGGATCGAGGAGGTCTACCCGCACTGCCCCAAGTCGCTGCTGCGCAGCGGCACCTGGAAGCCGGAGCAGTGGCTGCCGAAGGACGCCCAGCCGACCTCGGCCGAGGTGACGCTGGCCCAGCTGCGGATGCCGGAGCTGACGATCGCCGACATCGAGCAGGCGGAGTCGGACGCGCTGAAGTACCGGTACGAGTAACGGGCCGCTCTGCGAGCGCGCACGGGCCGGCCGAACCCCCAGGTCGGCAGGGGCCGGCATCAAGCGCGGGTCGGCACGTCGGCCCCGGGGGCCCACGGAAGGCGCGTGTGTGCTCTCCCCCTGGCGGGGCAGCCGACCATCATGACTGTTCTGCGCAAACTCGCCCGGCCCCTGCTGGCCTCCATGTTCGTCAGCGGCGGATACGACGCGGTGCGCGATCCCGCGCGCCTGGTGCCGGCCGCGGAGCCCGTGACCGATCCCGTCTCCGCGAGGGTCTCACCGCGAACCTCGCTGTTGCCGGAGGACCCCGAGCACCTCGTACGCCTCAACGGCGCCGTACAGCTCGGCGCCGGCGTCCTGCTGGCGCTGGGGTGCGCCCCCCGGCTGGCCTCGGCGGCCCTCGCCGCGACCCTGATCCCGACGACCCTGGCGGCCCACCGGTACTGGACGGTCGAGGACCCGCAGGAACGCGCGGCCCAGCGGATCCACTTCTTCAAGAACGCGTCCATGCTCGGCGGACTCCTCATCGCCGCCGCCGACACCCACGGCAAGCCCTCGCTCGCCTACCGCACCCGTCATGCCGCAGGCCACGCCTCCGACGCCGTCACCCACCAGGCGCATGCGGCCGCCGACCGGGTCGGCGACGTGGCAGGCAGTGCCGTGGGGAGCGTCACGGACGCCGTCGAAGCGGCCCGCAAGCGCCTGCCGTGACCCCGGCCCGCAGGCTCCCGGCGTACCGGCGCTGTCGGCGTACCAGAAGGGGATCTCACACGGCACGCAGTCGGCCGGAGGCGCGGTCTCCGAGCCCGTCGACGCTCCGGGCCGTCGCCTCGTCCGCGGGAAGGAAGACCACCAGCTGTTGAGCGTCCTCGGGGAGCTCCAGGGTCTCGCGGACCAACGCCAGTTCGCATCCGGAGGGGTGGTGGAGCCGTAGGGGCCCCCGCCGCGGAACCACGTGTCGGTCCAGACGGCGGGTGAAGTCCGGGCCCGCGGTGGGGGCGAGTTCCGCGGTGAACCACTCGAAGCTCGCCGCTGAAGGCCCGCACCACAGTTCGAAGGCCCGCTCGTCCGCGACCTCGTCCCAGTCGGCGAAGAACGTGCGGGCCCGGGGGTCGGTGAAGACGTAACGGGTGAGGTTCGGCGGGTCGGCGTCGAGCAGGCCGCTGCCTCGGGCCACCGACTCGAAGCCACCGGTGCGGGCGAGGATGTCGCCCAGCCGGTTGGTCACCACGGCGATCCCCGGCTCCAGGAGACCGAGCGTCCGCAGAACCGACGGGCGGACATCGCGGCGCGGCGGCGCGGGCCGGGTGTGCGCGATGCACTCGCCGCCGGTGATCTTCGAAAGATGGCGCAGGTGATCGCGCTCCTGCGGATTCAGGCCGAGTGCGTCCGCGAGGGCGTTCACCACGGCAACGGAGGGGTTGCGATCGCGGCCCTGCTCCAGACGGGTCAGGTACTCGACGCTCACCCCCACTCGCGAGGCGAGGTCGGAGCGCCGCAGCCCCGGCGCCCGGCGGCGCCCCCAGTCCGGCACCCCCAGTGACTGCGGCTGGACGCTGTCGCGCTTGGCCCGGATGAAATCCCCCAACGGCGAACCCATGCCGGGAGGATACGACGCCTGCCCCCGGCCGCGGGAGCGCTCAGGGTGGCCCTGCGGGGGCCAGCCTGAGCACGGCCTGGTGGGGACCGTGCCGCGGCCGGATCGTGGTGGCCATGGACAACAAGCCCAAGCTCGTGATCATCGTAGGAAGCGTCCGGGAGGGCCGGTTCGGACCAGTCGTGGCCTCCTGGGTCGCCGAACAGGCCGGCGCGCACGGCGCTTTCGACGTGGCCGTCGTCGATCTGGCCGACTTCGACATCCCCTCGGCGCTGCCCGCCGTGTCACCGAAGGGCGCCGACGACTATCCCCGGCCCGCCCGGATGGCAGCGCTGACCTCCGCCCTGGACAGCGCCGACGCGTTCGTCGTCGTCACCCCGGAGTACAACCACAGCTATCCCGCGTCACTCAAAGCGGCCATCGACTGGCACTTCACCCAGTGGACGGCCAAGGCCGTCGCCTTCGTCAGTTACGGCGGAGCGGCGGGCGGCCGGCACGCGGTCCTGCATCTGGAGAACGTCCTGACCGAACTGCACGCGGTGACCATCCGTGACGGTCTCGCCTTCCCGAACTACTTCACCGCCTGGCAGGACGGCCGCCCCCTCGCGCCCGAGGCACCCGGCCATGCCAGGACACTCCTCGACCAACTGGCCTGGTGGGCCACCGCACTGCGCTCGGCGCGCCACGCGGCGCCCTTTCCCGTCTGATCGCGGCCGCCGATGAGCGGGGAGTGCGTCCGGGCTCGGCCGACGCCTCTCCGGGAGCGGGGCGAGGCGCCGTACGACAGGTCACTCGGTCACCTTGGCGATGAACGCGGCGAGATTCGCCATGGTCCGCTGGATCTTCTCCTCCAGGGTGAGCGACTCGTGGAGCCGTGAGCCGATGCCCGCGTCCTTCTTCCCGCGTACGTAGAGCGAGCAGGCGAGGTCGCTGCACATGTAGGCGCCGACGGAGTTTCCCTGCTGGCCGGCCTTCCCGGCCCTCGGGGCCACCAGCAGGGAGACGCCCCCGGTATGGGTGGTCACACACAACGAGCACATGCTGCGGCGGGTCTGCCAGGAGCCCGCGTCCGAGGAGCGCAGCTGCACACCGACCGGGCGGCCGTCCCAGGCGGTCACGAGGTACGCCCGGTCGGGGGCCTGAGGGTCGCGCCAGCCCAGGAAGTCCAGGTCGTCCCAGGGGCTGTCGGCCAGGTCACGGGGGGTGTACAGGCGCTTGGCCTCGCCCTTGGTGCAGTTCACGAACGCGGTACGGATCTCTTGCTCGGTCAGCGGCTTCATAACAGCCACGCTAATTTGCCTACAAGCATTAGGCAAACGTATATTTCCCTTAGGTAATCGTCGGGAAGTGTTCGGAGGGTGGCATGGCGAAGGCCGGACCGGGTGCGGAGCGCGTGGTGAAGGCGGGGGCCGAGCTGGCCGACGAGATCGGCTTCGAGCAGGTGACGCCTTCCGAACTCGCCCGGAAGCTGGGTGTCAGGACCGCGAGCCTGTACTCGCACGTCAAGAACGCCCACGACCTCAAGACGAGGATCGCGCTGCTCGCCCTGGAGGAGCTCGCCGACCGGGCCTCCGCCGCCCTCGCGGGGCGGGCCGGCAAGGACGCGCTCAGCGCCTTCGCCGACGCGTACCGCGACTACGCCTTCCAGCACCCGGGGCGCTTCGCCGCAGCCCGGTTCCCGCTCGACACGGACGCGGCCGCCGCAAGCGCCGGCGTCCGGCACGCGCGGATGATGCGGGCGATCCTGCGCGGCTACGACCTGACCGAGCCCCAGCAGACGCACGCGGTGAGGCTGCTGGGCAGCGTCTTCAGCGGTTACGTCGGCCTGGAGGCGGCCGGCGGCTTCAGCCACAGCGCGCCCGCGTCCCAGGAGAGCTGGACCGAGATCCTGGGCGCGCTCGACTCCCTGCTGCGCAACTGGCCCGTCCCTTCCTGACCGAGTCTCCCGGCCCCTGGGGCCGCCGCCGGGACAACGCCGGCCCTCACCGTCATCCGCGTCGAACTCGCCCGGCGCGTCGCCGACGGCCCCTTCGGCCACGACGGCCCCTTCACCTCCGGGAACCGCTGCCCCGGAGACCGGCTCCGACCTGGCTGGGCTGGGTGGGCCGGGCCGGCGATTCTGCGGCCGCGCCGCCCCCATCAATGACCGGTCCCTCAGTGGCTGCTCCGTCGGCCGGTGCTCCGCCGGCAGGAGACGACGACCAGGAAGGGCCACAGCGCCTGAACGAACGTCACCACCCGCTCGGCGACACCTGGCGCCCCCGCGCTCTGCAGTTCGGCCAGGAACCACAGCGCGGTCGCCCCCATCAACGCGCTCGCGGCGAGCGCCACATCCAGCCGCAGCCCCCAGGGGACGGGGACCCTTCCGCGAACGGCGGCCAGAGGAGGCCACACCGCCAGCAGTGCGAGGCCCAGGGCGGCCACGGCCCCGTGCTCCAGGGTCCCGCCACTGCTCGGTGCCGGCACCACCGTCAGCGCCAGGGCGCACAGCCCGCCACCGGCCAGCGCGAGGCGCCCGGCGAACGCCGCCTCCCGGAGGGCGTGCGCCGTGACCACGTAACACGTTCCCAGCACCAGCAGCATGCCCGTCATCAGCCAGTAGCTGCCGGCCCCGTAGGACGCCAGCACGCTCAGGGTCTGCCTCTCAGGGTCGTACGCCGGGCCCTGCCGCAGCTGCGCGATCATCCAGGAACCGACCAGCAGCACAGGGGCGCACCCGGAGGAGAGCAGAGCCCACCAAGGAGCAGATCGCATCAAGTCATCATAAATGCCGCGACTTTGCTTGTCGTCGACCGCTTGCCGCGTTGATCGACGGGCCTTACGGTCCCGTCGGCGGCGCGATCCCGTACCGGTCACCGGTCTGTGCGGGTCCGGCGCCGTCCCGCCGCCGCGTCGAGGTGCGTCCGCGACGCGGGCCTCACGGAGTCCATGCCTTCGAGGCAGGACTCCGTGATCCCGTCCTGACACGTCAGTCGGAGGAGAGGACCACCGCCCCCACCGGGCAGGCCCGTACGGCCTCCCCCACCAGCGGATGCCTTCCGGTCGCCGTCTCCCGGCCCGGGAGGACCTCGCTGAGGCCGTCGTCGTCCTGTGTGAACACGTCCGGTGCGGTCAGCGCGCACATGCCGGCTCCCACACAGCGTTCCTTGTCGACCTGGACGCCCATGCCCCTCACCAGGCCACGGGCAGTTCCAGCATGCCCTGGATCGTGTCCCCGGGTTTGTGGGGAATCTCCTGCGCGGGCACGGCGAGCCTGAGGTTCGGCAGCCGCTCGAAGAGCGTGCGCAGCGCGATGTCGAGTTCGGTGCGGGCCAGGTTCTGGCCCAGACACTGGTGGACACCGAAGCCGAAGGCGAGATGGTGGCGGGCGGAGCGGTCCCAGTCGAGCGTGTCGGCCCCCGGGAAGACGTCGTCGTCGCGGTTGATGAGCGAGGTCGAGAAGAACACGCCCTCGCCCCTGCGGATCGTCGTCCCGGCGACCTCGATGTCCTCGGTCGCCAGCCGCTGCAGGCCGTCGGCGATGGACAGGAAGCGCAGCAGCTCCTCGACGACGACGTCCGTCGTCACCTCTCCGGCGCGCAGCGCCGCCAGCTGTTCGGGGTGGCGCAGCAGCGTGAACGTGCCGAGCGAGATCATGTTCGCCGTCGTCTCGTGCCCCGCGATGAGCAGGATCAAGGCGAACTCGACCAGTTGCTCCCGGTCGACCGGCCCGTCGGGGTGGTCGCGGTGGATCAGCTCGTCGAGGAGCCCGTCTCCCGGGTCCGTCCTCTTGCGGTCGATCAGGGCGCCCAGGTAGTCATCGAGTTCCTCCCGGGCCCTGTCCACATCGGCGGCTCCGGGGCCACGCAGGAGCCGCTGCGAGCACCCCTCGAAGAACGCGTGGTCGGCGTACGGCACGCCGAGCAGGGCGCAGATCACCATCGACGGCACCGGCAGGGCGAAGGCGCTCACCAGCTCGGCCGGCGGCCCCTGTCGCTCCATCACGTCGAGCAACCGGTCCACGGTCTCCTGGATGCGTGGGCGCAGCGCGGCGATCCGCTTCACGGAGAAGCTCGGGATGAGCAGCCTGCGCTGGGCGTTGTGTTCGGGATCGTCGACGCCGAGCAGCGCAACGCGGCGCTGCCGCACGTTCGCGAACCGCTGGGCCGGGGCGGGAAAGTCCGGGTTGGTGCGGTCGGTGGAGAGCCGTGGATCGGCCAGCAGCCGGCGGGCCAGGGCATGCCCGGTGACCGCCCAGACCGGGCGTCCGTCGAAGAGGGTGACCCGGCTCAGCGGGCGCCCCTCCCGCAGCGGCGCGTATCCGGCGGGCGGGTGGTAGGGGCACCCCCGGTCCTGGGGGAATGCTGTCGCGGGGGTCGGTGCGGTGGCAGGGCCGGTGGGGTCGAGGTCCTGGCGGGCCGGGTCCGTGGTGGATTCCGTCATGGGATCGGGTCGCCTCACAGTGCTCCGTCGTGCGCGCGGAGCCGGTCGTTCCGCGCTTCGACTCCATTGGATGCCTCAGGCACCTATCTGGTCGACGGGTAGACCGGCCAGGTCGGCCGGGCCGTAGATCTGGCCGGTGTCTTTCGTACGCGTTCGAACCGCACCGCATCCGCTCAGTTCCGGGAGGGCCGACGCTCGGCGCCGGGCATGGCCGCCGGACTGCCGACGGCCTGAACCGCTCGCGGGAGCGGGCCGGAAATGTGCCGTCCGTACCAGTCGGTCGGCGTGGCGGGTGGGGGCGGCGCGGGTGCTGTTCCTCAACTCCGCCCCCCGGGGAGTCGCCACTGCCCTGATGGAACCTGCTGTGGCGGCCTCCCTGCGGTCACGTCACCGCTCGGGGCGGAGAGGCCTCGGAACGCCGTCCGCCACACGGTTACGCCAGGGACAGCGGATCACGCGGGGGCGGGCCCAGGCACTACGGGAAGCGCCCCGAAACGAGAGGGGACAGGCCCTACCCGGCTGCGTCACCGGGCTTCGCGGATCACCGGACGAGCGGGCCGCGGCCCCCGTTGCGCCGGGGGCAGGGTGGGCACGTACGGTACGGCAGGTGAACGAACCGCCCGAGGCCGCCGACGTGCCCGCCGTGGACGAGCGTGAGCCGGCCACGACGATCCGCGTGTTCCTGGCTCTTGCCCCGCCCGATGACGCCAAGGACGAACTGGCGCGGGCACTGCGCCCGGCCTACGAGGCGTATCCACGGCTGCGGTGGAACCGGATCGAGGACTGGCACATCACCCTGGCGTTCCTCGGCGAGGTCCCGGTCACCACCATCCCGGTCCTGATGCCTCCACTGGCCGATCTCGCCGCGCGGCGTCGGCCCCTGCGGCTGGCGTTGCGCGGCGGTGGGCACTTCGACGAGCGGGTTCTGTGGAGCGGGATCGAGGGGGACGTCGAGGGGCTGCACGGGCTCGCCACCGACGTACGCACCCTCGTCGGGACATGCGGTGTCCTCCTCCCGGACCGGCCGCTGCGGCCCCATCTGACACTGGCCCGCTCCCGCCGGGGCGACCACTCCGCCGTGGCGGAGGTGGCCGCGGGACTCGCCGCGTTCTCCGGCCGCGCCTGGGAGGCCGAACGGCTCCACCTGGTCGGCAGCAACATCGGCCGCGGCCCGGGGACGATCCGCTACCGGGACATCGAAGCGTGGAGCTTCGGCCACGGCACCTGACCTGTGCCCGTCACCGTGGCTCGGTGCGGCGCGACCGGTGGGTGGTGCGGCGCCACCGCGATGCCGCACGGCTCGGATCGAGGGGGCGTGTCGCCGCCCGGCAACCTCACCCCGGCCGGTACCCGTATGCGAGCGCGCGCGAAGGGATCACGGTTTTCGTCGCACGTCAGTGCCGGTGGGACACCGCCAGCTCGATGAGGTAGCGCTTGGTGACCCTGCCCCCGTACCGTCCCTCGATCAGCGCCTCGATGCACCCCAGCAGCCCGTTCCTGGCTGCCTCGGGGAGCGCTCGGTGGCCGGAGAAGGTGCGCAGCAGCTCCAGGTAGCCGGTCGTGGTGAAGGTGAGGTCCTGCTCGTAGCGGCACAGGGCCGTGGGGCCGAACCGGCCGCTCCGCGCCACCTCCCGCACATGGTCCGAGGCGTCGACGTCGGCCGTCGCGGGAGGCCGCAGCCCCGGTGGTGTCTGCGGGTCGAAGCGCTCGTAGCAGCGCTGGACCCCGGCGAAGAACTCCTCGGTGCCGCCCATCACATGCTGGCCGCGCACCACGGCGAGCGCTCCGCGAGGTCGTCGTACAGCCGCGGCGGGTATCCGGGCCTGGCCCGGTCGTACAGCTCGGCGTCCTCGTCGAAGACGCGGGCCAGGCGCGCCCGCCGGGGCTCCTCGGGGCTGTCGTCGCGTCGGGCGTCCGCCCCCGGGGTCATACGGAGTCCCGGCCCGTGGGCCGGGCGTGCGTCAGGAGGAACTCGGTCGCCCGTGCGATGGCCTCGGCCGAGGTGCCGTGGACGGCCTCGGACTCCTCCTCCTGCTGGTCCGCCGCCGTGGCGGTGTACCACCAGGCGTCCACGCCCGGGTCGTGGTGGATGACGGCGGCGCCCCCCGCGTAACGGAGCGGGACGGACTCCCCGGCCGACCTCTTGACCACCGCGTGGGGCCACTTGAGGCGGGCGGACTGGCGCTTGATGCCGCCCCAGGCCGCGCCCAGCTGGGCGTAGCTGGCCCCACCGCGGCCGGCCACGGTGGCCGCGCTCTCGGCCAGCCGTTCGACGGACCGCTTGGCTTCGTACAGGGCCCGTAGCGTCGCCAGTTGCACGTCGGGGGCGGCCATCAGCGCGGCATCGAAGGGCTCGCCGGCGGTCCGGTAGGCGAGCGCACGCGTGGAGATCCGCTCGGCCAGCGCGCGGACGGCTTCGAGCACCTTCTCGTCCATGGTGAACGTGTCGTCCTCGCCGGGCTCGCTCCAGGCGGGCTCCACCGGGGTCATGACCACGTTCCAGAAGTCCTCGTCGTGCTTGGCCGGGGTGGGGATGGCCTTCTCTTCACTCATGCGACAAGCATAGCTGTCAGGCCTCATCAGTGACAAGAAAAACTGTCACACTGAAAGCGCGCTCCATCAATGAGCGTCGGCGGCTTCCCCGAGGGCCTCGGTGAGGCGGCCGAGGATCTCCTGCAGCCCGAGAACCTCCTCCACGGACAGGCCGGTCGCGGCGAGCACCCCCCGAGGAACGGACAGCGCGCGCTCGCGCAGCCGCGCGCCGTCATCGGTCAGCTCGACGAGGACGGAGCGTTCGTCCGCGCGGCTGCGCTCGCGCCGGACCAGCCCAGCCGCCTCCAGCCGCTTCAGGAGCGGCGAGAGGGTCCCGGAGTCCAGATGGAGGCGCTCCCCGATGACCTTGACCGATCGAGGGCCGTCCTCCCACAGGACCAGCATGACCAGGTACTGGGGGTAGGTGAGGCCGAGATCCTTGAGCACCCGCCGGTAGAAGCCGCCGAACGCGCGCGACGCGGCGTGCAGCGAGAAGCAGACCTGGCGGTCGAGTCTCAGCAGCTCCGCGTCGGGCACGGCGGGAAGGTCGGGGACGGCGTTCGGGGCAGACGTCATGGAGCCAGCGTACCGTCGGCCACGCAATTAGGTTGCGCACAACTTAGTCGTGTGCCATCTTTATGGCTGTGACCGCGACCGCTCGGCTCGCGGCCCCGAAAAGAAGGGTCATCCCCATGGACGCGCTGTACACCGCCGCCGCAACCGCCAACGGCCGCGAGGGCCGGGCCGTGAGCTCGGACGGTCGGATCGACCTGCCGCTCGCCCTGCCCCCGGCCCTGGGCGGCAACGGCGAGGGCACCAACCCCGAGCAGCTCTTCGCGGCCGGCTACGCGGCCTGCTTCGCCAGTGCCTTGGCCGCGGTCTCCCGCGAGATGAAGCTCGACGCCAAGGACGCCTCCGTGACCGCCGAGGTCTCCATCGGCAAGGACGGCGACGGCTTCGGTCTCGCGGTCGTCATGCGCGTGGAGCTGCCGGACTCCCTCGCCGGCGAGGTCGGTCAGCGGCTGGTCGAGGCGACCCACGCCTTCTGCCCCTACTCCAAGGCGACCCGGGGGAACATCGACGTCGAGCTGGTCATCGAGTAACCCCGGTCGTCAGGCGGTCAGCCGGGCCAGTACCGCGGCGACCGCGCGGTGCACGGCCTCGCGCGCCTCGTCCGTCCGGTCGAGGGTCTCGAAGCCGTGACGGCCCTCCGGTACGTCGACCACCTCGACGTCGGCCCCGCAGCGCTCGGCCTCGGTCAGGAACTCCGCGACGGTCGCGGCGATCTCGGCCATCTCGCGTCCCGCCCGGACCAGCACGATCGGGAGCTTCCCCGCACCGGCCACCGCCCGCACCGGGTGGAACCGGGCGTCGACCACCCCCCAGTTCGGCAGCGGGGCCAGAATCGGGTAGTTGGCCGCCAGACAGCGCAGCCATGCCGGGGGCGCGGCCAGCCAGTCCGCGGTGAGGGGGCCGCCGCCCGAGAAGAACCACAGGGCGACCCGGTCCGCGTCCACCCGCGGGTCGGCCCGGACCCGTTCCACCGCGGCGGCCACGTCCTCGGCGGCCCGCGCGTAGTCGGTCACGGCGTGCAGGCGGTGGTCGAGTGTCGCGGCCACGGCCCCGTGCCCGGCGACGTAACCGGCGTACCCCGTCAAGGTCGGCCAGTCACGGGGCGTCGGCCGCGCCTCGGCGGGTACGGGGCCGCCGTGGACGAACACCACGGCGGGGTGCGGCCCCGGTCCTTCCGGCAGGTACAGATCGGTGTTCCCCGTCCGTTCGCGGGGCCGTTCGGGTACGTCGAGGAGGAACGGCCGCAGATGGGCGGGGGTGCCGGGGGCCTTCAGCCGGTGGCCGCCGCCAGCCGCCGCGTCGATCAGGATCCCGGCCAGCTCGGTGGGGCAGGACAGCATCGGCCAGTGGCCGGTGGGCAGTTCGAAGAAGGTCACCCGGGGGTCGGTCAGGGGCTGGAGGGCGGGCTCGCCGAGGTCCACCATCAGCTGGACCATCTCGATGCCCGGCCCGTTGCCGGTGCACAGCACCCCGGTCACCGGCACCGCCGCCACGGCCCCGGTGAGCCGCAGCGGCTGGAGGAGCGTGTTCAGCGGCTGCGGTGCCGCGAGGGCGGTGAGCCCGTCCAGCGCCGCCTCGGAGAGCCCGGCGGTGCTCCCCCAGCGGGGCCAGGCGTCCCGGGCGGGCGGCGGGAGCGCAGGGCCTCCCCCGCCTCGGGCCAGCTCCTCGCGCAGTTGCTGGTCGGGCACCGCGGCCAGGGCCGGTACGCCGTCCTGCGGCATCCCCGAGTCCAGGTGGACGATCCGGGTGACCGCCCCCGCCCGCCGGTCCGCCGCGCCGAGCACCGGGTGGATGCCGTAGTCGTGGCCGACGAGCACGATGTCGCGGCCCTCGCCCGCCACGAGCGGATCGATCACCGCGAGTACGTCCGCGATATGGGTCTCCAGGTCGATGGCCGCGGCCGGACCGGCGGACTTCCTGCCGAGTCCGGTGAGCGCCACCGTATGCACCTCGGCGCCCTCGGCGGTCAGTCGCGCGGCCGTGTCCCGCCATACGTACGGGCCGGTGAACGCCCCCGCCACCAGGATGAATACGGTCATGGCTCCTCCTCGTCACGCTCTCTGTCGCGCACCGGACCGGTTCCCCGCCGGTGCTCGCCGGTACCGTAGGAACTCCTCTTGGGGGAGGTTCAAGTGTTCTCGTCGCACGACGGTCTGTGCACCATCGGTGAGCTGGCCGAGTACGCGGGCGTCAGCGTCAAGACCGTCCGCTTCTACTCGGACGGCGGTCTGCTGCCCGAGGCGGCCCGCAGCACCGGCGGGCACCGCAGATACGGCCCGGAGGCCGTGGAGCGGCTGGGCCTGATCCGCTCGCTGCGCGGTCTCGACCTGCCGGTCGCCGAAGTACGGCGCATCCTCGACGAGCAGGACGCCGGGGAAGCGCCCGATGCGCTGGAGGCCGCTGTCGACGGCCGGCTGCGCGTCCTCGGGTCCGAGCTCAGGGCCCTGCGCTGGCGGGAGGCCGCGCTCCAGCTGGTGCGGGACTGCCCGCCGGCCGAGCGCCCCGACCGGCTGCGCCTGGTCGGCGCGGTGGCCGCTCCGCCGAGCACCGCCGCGCTGGTCCGGTTCTGGCGCGCCTGGCTGCCGGCGCGGATGCCCGCCCGGTCCGTCCGCGCGTTCCTGGAGGTGGCGGTGGCCGAGCCCCCCGACGACCCCCGCCCGGCCCAGGTGCTCGCCTTCGCGCGGCTGTACGCCTTCGTGACCCGGCCGTGCGACGGGAGCGGAGGTGGGCCCTGCCAGCCCAGGGCCCACCGGGCGGCGAGGGCGCGCGAATCGGCCGTGCTGTACGCGGGGCTGGCGGCGGCGTACGACCTGGCGGGCGGCGAGCTGCGGCGGGGCGGGGTGCCCCGCCCCGGTGAGGCCCTGGACGGGTTCGTGGACGCGTACGCCAGTACGTACGGCACCCGGGACACGCCGGGCTTCCGCCGCCGGCTCGCCGGTCAGCTCGCGGCCGATCCGCGCATCGACCGTTACTGGGAGCTGACGGCCGAGGTGCGCGGCGCCCCCGGCGGCCGCCCGGAGCCGACGCCCGGGACGGCCCACGACTGGCTCCTGGAGGCGCTCGACGCGCACCTTTCGACGGTGCTCGGGGAGAGCCGCCCCCGGGGCGCACCGTCCACGGCTACGGGTGCGGCCGGGCGCGCCGGCTGACGAGGCCCGGCGGGACGGCGCGGACGGCGCGGACGGCGGCCGGTCGTCGGGCCGGCCAGGTCGGGCCCGGTCGCGGCCACCGCACCGCCGGCCGGCCGTCGAAGTTCAGGCGGCATCGAGGCTCAGGCGGCGATGCCGGCGGCCCCCACGCGCATGCCGTCGCGGCGCGGAGCTGACGCGAGCAGGGTCGACGCCTGCCGCCATGGGCCCTTTCGGCGGCTCATGCCGGACCCTTGGGCCCGGCATGAGCCGGACGAGAGACCTAGAACGCGGTCCAGGTGAAGGCGACCTTGTCCCCGGCGCTCAGCTTGAACTGGCAGCCGCCGACCGGGATCGAGGTGCCGTTGACGGCGATGTTCCAGTAGGCGACGCCAACGCCGTCGACGTTCTTTATCGTGTCGACGGAGAAGTCGTCGAACGACGCGTACCAGGCGCCGTCCCAGGTGAAGTGTCTCTTCCGGGCGGCGTCGTCGAGGGCCGCGGTGGGCGTGGGTACGGCGCTCGGGTGGGCGCCGCCGTTGGTGCCGTCGCAGTGGTGCGTGCCGCCGGTGGCGGTGGTCACGTCATGGCCCTTGGTCCTGATCTTTCCCTTGAAGAGGAGTCCGTCCGGACCCTGCACGGTCAGGGAGACCTTCACCGGGGTGTTGGTGGATGCCGTGGCCTGCGGCTGGGCCACGGCGGGGGCGGAGGCCAGGGCGAGGCCGAGGGCGGCCGTGACGACGAGGGCGCGGCGGGCGGATGTCAGGTGCACAAGCATGCCTTTCCGGTGCGGGACGGCCTGCCGTGCCGCACCGGAGCCGGCCGGCCCGCCGCGTGTCCGCCCGCGTGTGCCGCGGCGTACGCGCCGCGGATCGCGACTGCGGGGCTTCGCACTGCAGACCATGACAGGGGAAGCGGTACGCGTCACGCGCCGGGCTGTCCGACTCGCGGCCCGGCGGGCCGCACACGGTTGCAGGTCAGTGCCGGATTCCCACCGGCTTCCCCCAGTCGCGCACGCATTCAGTTGTCGCTCCGGATCCACCGGAGCCCTCGCATGGTATGGCCGGCCGACCGCGTACGACCGGGAAACGGCCCAATACGTCGGCGCGCGGGGGTCCGCCCTCGGTCAGTGCTGTCCCGTGTCCGGTGATCAGCGGCGGGAGGACGGGCCGAAGCGCTCGGGCGCCAGGGTGGCGAGAAGGGAGGTGACCACGAGGTCCGTCGAGGCGGCCATGTCCACGGAGTCCGGCGACAGCAGCCACTGGACCTGGAGACCGTCCATGACGGCGATGATGGCGTTGGCCGCGTTCTCGGTCATCTCCGCGCGGTCGGCGGGCGGTTCGCACGCCTCGCGCAGGGCGTCGGCGACGAAGCCGCGCAGTCCGTGGTAGCGGTCGCGGAAGTAGTCCTGGGCCGGGTGGTCGTCGGTGACGGACTCCGCCGAGAGGACCGCGTACAGCCTGACGATGCCTTCGCGCTCGGCGTTGCGGAGCGCGGTGTTCACCAGGTGGCGCAGGAAGTCCAGCCCCTGGGGGCGGTCCGGGCCGAGCTGTTCGATGTCGGCCCGGTCGCGCAGTTCGAGAACGCTGGTGAGGAGCAGGGACTTGGAGCGGAAGTAGTGCAGGACGCCCGCCTGTGTGAGGCCCACCCGGTCCGCGATCTCCGCGAGCGAGGCGTTGTTGTAGCCCCGGGCGGCGAAGGTGTCCATGGCGATGGACAGGATGTCCTGCTGCCGCCGCTGGGCTTCGGGGCTGCGCGGCGTACGGGGCTTGGCGGGGCGGCGCGCCGACCCGCCCACCGACTGGTTACCCACTGACTGGTTGCTCACCGGCCCAGCTTAAGCGTGCCCGCGGCGGTGGTCCGGCAGGGATCTTCGCAGGGCTTCGGGGCGCGGCAGAACACCGCGGCAGACTACTTACTAACCACTTAGTGGGTGTGGTTTCATGCCGTTGCCCCTCCGATTCACGCCGTTGCCCCCTGCGATGTACGCACGTACCGACCCGAGGAGAGCCGCACATGACCCGCCCCCACCCCCTGCGTCTCAGAGCACGCGCGGCAGGCGCCGCGCTCGTCGTGGCCGTCGCCGGACTCGGCATCAACGCCACCGCCACCACCGCACAGGCCGCCGACCCGGCCGCGCAGGTCTGGGTCACCACCACCGACGGCAGCCGGAAGCTCACCGCCGACGGCAGCGTCCCGTTCACCGGCACCCCGCAGAGCGTCGACATCCGTATCGACGCCGACAGCAAGGGCCAGAAGTTCACCGGCGCGGGCGCCTCCGTGACCGGCGCCTCCGCCCATCTCATCCAGGGCCTCCCCCAGGCGCAGCGCACCGCGCTGCTGAGGTCGCTGTTCTCCGCGGAGGGGGACGGCATCGGGCTCAACTACCTGCGCCAGCCGCTGGGCAGCACCGACTTCGACGCCGACTCCGACTTCTACACGTACGAGGACACCCGGGGCTCCTTCTCCATCGACCGGGACCGGAGCCGGATCATCCCGGTCCTGAAGCAGGCCACCGCGATCAACCCCGCCATCCGGTTCATGGGCTCCCCCTGGTCTCCCCCGGCCTGGATGAAGACCAACAACTCCCTCAACGGGGGCAGCCTCAGGACCGAGCACCACCAGGCGTACGCCGACTATCTGGTCAAGGCGATCCGGGCGTACGGGCAGGAGGGCATCACCCTCACCGACCTCACCGCCCAGAACGAGCCCGAGTTCGCGACCAGTTACCCGTCCATGAGCATGACCGCCGCCCAGCAGGCGGACTTCTTCCAGGTCCTGGACCGCACGCTGACCGCCGCGAACCTGCCGACCAACCTCCTGGCCTACGACCACAACTGGGACCACCCCGACTACCCGCTCGACGTCTTCGCCCGGACGGGTGGCATCCAGCGGATCATCGGCGCGGCCTTCCACTGCTACGGCGGAGCCCCGGCGGCGCAGCAGCAGGTCGTCGACGCCGGGAAGCGGGTCTTCTTCACCGAGTGCTCCGGCACCGACAGCGAGAACCCCGCCACGACGTTCGGCGACACCCTCAAGTGGCACGCCGAGAACCTCGTCGTACAGAACATGCGCAACGGCGGCGAGACGGTCATCAACTGGAACCTGGCCCTGGACCGGAACGGCGGCCCCCACCAGGGGCACTGCACCAACCGCTGCAACGGCATCGTCGAGATCGCCAACGGTCAGGTCACCCGTAACGCCGAGTTCTACGTCCTGGGGCACGTCACCAAGTTCATCAGGCCCGCCGCGACCCGTATCGGCTCCACCAGCCAGGGTGCCGGGGGCGTGCAGAACGTCGCCTTCCAGAACCCCGACGGCACCCGCGCCGCCGTCGTCGTCAACACCGCCTCCGGCGCCCAGCGGTTCTCGCTGACCGACAACGGGAAGTCCCTCGCGTACACCCTGCCCGCCGGTGCCGTCGCCACCTTCACCTGGGACGGCGACGGCGGTACGACCGAGCCTCCGGCCACTCCCATCGACCCCGCCGCCTGGTACCGGGTGCAGAACACCAACAGCGGGGCCTGCCTCGACGCCGCCGACTGGGGCACCGGTGACGGCACCGCGCTCCAGCAGTGGGCCTGCGGCACCGGGGCCAACCAGGGCTGGCAGTTCCGGCCCACCGGCGACGGCCACTACCAGGTGGTGAACCGGCACAACGCGAAGGTGTGGGACGTGGACGGTGGCCCCGGGGCCACCGCCGACGGCACCAAGGTCCACCTGTGGTCCTACGTCGGCTCCACCAACCAGCAGTGGCGCCCCGAGCCCCTGGCCGCCGCCGGGCGGTACCGCTTCGTCGCCCGCCACAGCGGCACGTGCCTGACCGTCGACAACTCCTCGACGGCCGACGGGGCGAAGCTGGCCCAGCAGCCGTGCGGCAGCTCCCCTGCCCAGTCGTTCGCCCTGACCGGCTGAGGCGGGCGGAACCGAACCCCGGGTGATCACACCGGACGGCGCGTGGGAGCCGACGGGTCAGATCGGGGCGGCCGTCCCCACCCCGTAGCTCTCGCGTTCGGCCCGGCCCGCGGCGACGGCCTCCGTCGCCGCGGCGGTCCCCGACGGGTCCAGGAGGGGCAGGGTCTCCGGGTCGGCCAGGCGGGGCAGGAGCAGCAGCCAGAAGCCGGTGAGCGTCCGTGTGGACAGCCACTTTGGGTCGTACCGTCCGAGCACCTCGAACCCGGTGGTCGCGGCCACCGTCGCGGCCGTGGCGTCCGTGCGGGAGACGCCCTCGGCGAGGGTTCCGCCGGCGGCCGCCTCGTCCAGCAACTCGCCTACGCAGCCCCGCCATTGCTCGGGCAGGCCGGGCTCTCCGCCCCTGTCCCCGTCGTAGCTGAGCCGGAATCCGGCCCGGGTCACCGGGTCGCGGCCGAGCAGGTCCACCAGGGCGTGCGAGGTGTCGACCAGGGCCTGAAGGGCCGTGTCCGTCCTGCGGCGGATGGAGCCGGACACCTCCCGCAGCGCGTGCGACGCCTCCGCGACCACGGCCTGGCCGACCGCGGCCTTGTTCTCGAAGTGGAAGTGCAGGGCGCCGGTGCTGACGCCCGCGCCGGAACTGATCAGTGCCAGGCGCGCCTGTCCGTACCCGTGCTGCTCGAACACGATCGCAGCGGAGCGGATCAAGGCCTGGCGGGTACGCGCGGCGCGCACCTGCTTGGTCACCGGGACCTCCGCCGTGGGGAGAAGCGAGTGGAAAGGGGCCCTGGGCCGTGAGCCACGAGGGCCGGGGGCTCTCCGCCGGAGCGGTGAAGCAGCATCATGGGGAATATCAAACCAACTTACCGGTTTGATTTCCAGGGGAACGTATGCGCGGACAGGTTCCGCGTCCGCCCGTCAGCCGCTGCCCGTCCCACCCGTCGGCTGCTGTCCGGCCCGGCCGACGGCGCCGAAGGACTCCGCGTGGTCGGCGGCCCAGGCGCGGTACGTCCTGGCCGGGCGGCCCGTCAGCTCCTCGACGGTGGGTACCACGGCCGCCTTGGCCCCCGCGCGCTGGCGCTCCGCGCTCTCCAGGAACGCCTCGGCCACCGGCCGCGGATACTTCGCGAGCAGCGCCTCGCGCGCCCGGTCCAGGGGCAGTTCCTCGAAGCGCAGCGGCCGGCCCAGCAGTGCGGAGAGGTGAGCCGTCTGCTCGCGCGCGGTGATCGCCTCCGGGCCCGACACCGCGTACGTCCGCCCCTCGTGGCCCGTGCCGGTGAGGGCTGCGACGGCCACCGCCGCGACATCCCGCGGATCGACACACGCGACCGGCGACCCGCCGTAGAGGGCCCGCACCACACCGTCCGAGGCGATGCCCCTCGCCCAGGAGAGCGTGTTGGACATGAGGGTCCTGGAGCGGACGAACGTCCAGGGCACCCCGGAGTCCCGGACGGCCTGCTCGTTGACGCGCTGGAGGCGGGTGATGAAGTCGTCCGCGCCCGGCTCCTCCACCGCCATCATCGACAGCTTCACGAGGTGGCGCACCCCCGCCGCCGCGGCCGCCGCGGAGACCCTCTCGTCATCGGGGTCCGTGGGGCTGTTCGTCACCAGGAACACCGCGTCGATCCCGCGCAGGGCCTTGTCGAGGGACTCGCGGTCCCCGTACTCCCCCGCCACGACGTCGACTTCGGGGCCGCGTACCGTCACGCGCTCCGGCCGCCTCGCCAGGATCCGCACCGGACCGGCGGCCGCCAGCAGGCCGACGACCTCACGACCCACCGCACCGGTGGCCCCTGTCACCAGAATCACGCCACGTACCCCTCACACACCGTCATCAGCCTGCCGTTCACCCGCACCACGCAGCTCGCGCCTCCCTCGGCCGACCGCGCCTTCAGCCCGCGCCCACCGGGCCCGACAGCACCGTGTCGAAGACCGGCTCGCCGTCCTGGTGGCCCGTCACCCGGATCCTCGCCCGGCCCGGCGCGACGCCCGGCAGGACCTCCGCGGCGATCACGCACGGACTGCCGAACTCCGCGTACCGGTGGAAGTGCGTACGCCCCTCCGCGGGGACGAAGCCGCCGTCCCCGGCGGCCAGGCACGCCGCCTGCCGCGCCGCCTCGAGCAGCAGCATCCCCGGCACGTGGTCGTTGGGCCGCTGGAAGAGCGTGGGGTGGCGGGTGTCCACCCGCAGCTGCCAGACCCCTTCGCGGCAGCTCTCCGAGAGCACCACGTCCTCCACCCGGTCACGGCCCGCCCGAGCGGCGTCGACCGGCACGGTCCGGGGTATCTCCACGCCTGGCTCCGCGGATCCGCCGCGCATCCGCTGGTAGACCCGCGGACTGGTGAACCTCGTCGCGCCCATGCCGGTCGCGACGAGCTGGCCGGCGCGGCGCACCACCCAGTCCACGCGGCCCTGCACCGGCAGCCCGCCACGCCACTTGAGCTCGGAGCAGGTCACCTCCACGTCGATCAAGGTGGGCAGGCCGCCCACGACCAGGTGGTCGGGGTGGGTCGCGTAGTCCAGGTCCGCCATCAGGAAGTGGTGGCCGACGGGGACTCCGTACCCGGCGTGGAAGGCCAGCATCGCCGCCTGCCGCATCGCCTCCGTCACCAGCAGCGGGTCATGGCGGTCCGCCCCCACCGGGGCGAAGAACGGATGGTCGTGCGGGAGCACCGCCTCCACGTGGAACCGGTCCGGGCCCAACCGCTCCCAGCTTCGCGGGAACGCGTCCTCCGGCCTGCTCCTGTGAACCAGTTCCATTCCCACCGGATGCACCACTCGGGCCTCCGAGCCCACGGCCGACGCCGCTACAGGATCGGTCAACACTGCTGCTTCGGGCATAACTCCCCCCAGGGGTCATGTGATGGGCGAGCCGTTCCTGCGGTGCGCACGCACTGATAAGATACAGACTAAGCGGTTTTTTTTCTATCCCCACCCCACGCCCGGCCGCACGACCGGCCCAGCCCGACGAAGGAGACAGGGATGGCCAAGCAGGACCGGGCGATCCGCACCCGTCAGGCAATTCTGATGGCAGCGGCCGAGACTTTCGAGAAGCACGGATACCAAGCCGCCACCATCACCGAGATACTGAAGATCGCCGGGGTCACGAAAGGCGCGCTCTACTTCCATTTCCCGTCCAAGGAAGAGCTCGCGCTCGGCGTGCTGGAGGCCCAGGAGCCGCCGCCGCCCGCCCCCGACCAGGTCCTCAAACTCCAGGAACTCGTGGACATGGGGATGCTGTTCAGCCACCGGCTCCACACCAGCCTCCTCGCCCGTGCAGGTGTCCGCCTCTCCATGGACCAGCAGGCCCAGGGTCTGGACCGGACCGGCCCCTTCCTCCGGTGGCAGCAGACCACCCACGATCTCCTCGCCCAAGCCAAGCAGAACGGCGAACTCCTCCCGCACGTCGACCCCACAGAGACCGCGGACCTCTACGTCGCGGCCTTCACGGGGATCCAGGCGGTCTCCCAGACCCTGAGCAACTACCGCGATCTGGAACAGCGCTACATCACACTCCAGCGGCACATCCTTCCCAGTGTCGCCACCCCCTCCATCCTCACCGCCCTCGACCTCAGCCCTCAGCGCACCACCCACCTCGCCCGGCTCATCCCCGCGTACTGAGAGCCCTCGGGCTTCCCGCGCGCCGAGCCCGCCGGCTCCCGTGACGCCTGCGCGCCCTGTCGGCTCCCACGCACGGGCCACCGGCGGCGCGCGAACGCCCGTGAACGGTCAGGCGGCCAGGGCCAGCCGGGTGCCGAGGCCGATCATCATCGCCGCGACGAGACCGTCCAGGACGCGCCACGACGACGGACGGGCGAGCACCCCGCTGAGCAGCCGGGCGCCGAAGCCCAGAGCGGCGAACCAGCACACGCTGGCGAGGATCGCCCCCAGAGCGAAGGTCCAGCGCAGCGGACCACGATCGGCGGCGACGGACCCGAGCAGGAACACCGTGTCGAGGTAGACGTGTGGGTTGAGCCAGGTCATCGCGAGGCAGGCGAGTACGGCGCCCCGCGTCGCCCCGGACGGCGCGCCCCGCGGATGCAGGGCCGAGGGGCGGAAGGCCCGGCGCGCGGCCAGGACGCCGTAGCCGATGAGGAACACACCGCCCAGCAGGGAGACCACGGTCAGCGCGGACGGCCAGGCCACGACGACGGCACCGACCCCGGCGACGCCGAGGGCGATGAGGACCGCGTCGGACAGGGCACAGATGGCGACCACCGCGAGGACGGCCTCCCGGCGGACGCCCTGGCGCAGAACCAGGGCGTTCTGGGCGCCGATGGCGACGATGAGGGAGAGGCCGGTGCCGAATCCGGCGGCCGCGGTGGTCAGAGCGTTGGTCATGACGCAGACGTTAGGGAGCCTCGGCATGCGTGTACAGCTAATGATTCTTACGTATCATTAGCTGTCATGATGTCGGAACTTCCGCTCGATCAGGTGCGGACCCTGCTGGCCGTCGTCGACGAAGGCACCTTCGACGCGGCGGCCGGCGCCCTGCACGTGACGCCGTCCGCGGTCAGCCAGCGGGTGAAGGCCCTGGAGCAGCGCACGGGACGGGTGCTGCTGACGCGGACGAAGCCGGTGCGGCCCACCGAGTCCGGCGAGGTCCTGGTGCGCTTCGCCCGCCAACTGGCCCGGCTGGAGCAGGACGCGCAGTCGGCCCTCGGGATGTCCGGCCCCGGCGAGCCGACCCGTCTGACGATCGCGGTGAACGCCGACTCCCTGGCGACCTGGTTCCTGCCCGCCCTCGGTCGCGTACCGGAGGAGCTGGGCATCTGTTACGAGCTGCGCCGGGAGGACCAGGACCATACCGCCGCGCTGCTCCGCGAGGGGCTGGTGATGGCGGCGGTGACCTCGTCGCCCGAGGCCGTGTCCGGTTGTTCGGTACGGGGTCTGGGCCGGATGCGCTACCTGCCGGTGGCGACCGCGGCCTTCGCCGGAAGGTGGCTCGGGCTGGGGACGGAGACCCCGTTGCCCGACCTGATCGCGGACGCGCCGGTGGTGGACTTCGACCGGCGCGACGACCTCCAGGACTCCTTCGTCCGCGCCCTGGGGTGCGGCCGGCGGGCAGGTGCGCGGCGCCATTTCGTACCCACGTCGGAGGGGTTCGTGGACGCCGTGGTGGCGGGAATGGGCTGGGGCATGCTGCCCGACGTCCAGGCGCGCCCGCTGCTGAGGGCCGGCCAGCTGGTCGCCCTCGCCCCGGACCGTCACGTCGACGTCCCCCTGTACTGGCAGCAGTGGAAGCTCGACTCACCGGCCCTCGCGACCGTGGCCGAGGCCGTGGTGGCGCAGGCCGCCGAGGCGCTCGACGGGGCCTCCTAGGATGACGGGTCTCCCCAGCCCGGCGCCCGGTCTCGTGCACACCGTACGGCCAGGGGCGGCGCGCACCGAGGAGGGCGGGCAGGTGAGCGTGGAGGCAGGCGCGGTGCGGGCAGGTAAGGGCGGAGGCGGGCGGGGTGCGGACAGGGCGCAGACGGGCAGGTGCGGGCGGGCAGGCAGGGGCTTGACGCTCTCGGTCCGCTCATGATCGGCCGTTCATGATGCGGGAACAGGTACGAAGATCACCCACAGGAGTCTCCATGTCCCAGCACGCCGTCACCCCGTTCCTCCGCCGCCGATCCACCCTCGCGGCCCTGGCCGGCGGGGTCGCCCTGACGGCCGGCGCATGGGCCATGCTGTCCGGCACCTTCGCGGCCGAACCCGCCCCCGAGGTCGTCCTCCCCCGGGCCGACGCCACCTTCGACTACCAGATCGGCGGGGCCTACACCCCGCCCGCCGGGGTCGAGGCGCTCTCGCGCGACCGGGGCGCGAGGCCGGTGCCCGGCCTGTACAACGTCTGCTACGTCAACGCCTTCCAGGCCCAGCCGGACGCCCTGGACTGGTGGCAGGGCAACCACCCGGATCTGCTGCTGCGCGACGGCAGCGGCGAGCCGGTCGACGACGAGGCCTGGGGCGAGGCGCTGCTCGACACCTCGACGGCGGCCAAGCGCACCCGGCTGGCGGAGATCGTCGGCGGCTGGATCGACGGCTGCGCGAAGTCCGGGTTCCAGGCGGTGGAGCCGGACAACCTCGACTCCTACGAGCGCTCAGGGGGCCGGCTCACCCGGGCGCACAACGCCGCGTTCGCCGAGCTGCTGGCCACGCGGGCGCACGCGGCGGGGCTGGCGATCGGCCAGAAGAACACCACCGACCTGCTGGAGAAGCGCGAGGCGATCGGCTTCGACTTCGCGGTCGCGGAGGAGTGCGGCCGCTACGGCGAGTGCGCCGACTACGCCACCGCGTACGGCAACAGGGTCTTCGTCGTCGAGTACACCGCCCGCGACTTCGACAAGGCCTGTTCCGCCGTGGGCGCCGAGGTCTCCGTGGTCCACCGGGACCTCGACGTCCGCCCCTCGGGGCAGCCGGGGTACGTCTTCCGCACCTGCTGATACGCCCCGGCGCTCTCCGGTGGCTTTAATCACGAGTCCTGACGTCAGTTGTTCACGAGTTTGGGAGACGCCTCGAACCACGGACGGGTGATGTTCACGAGTTTCGACGTCACCGGGGTACTTGCCAGGTCAGCATCGGAGTGCTCCTGGTGAAAGGCCCTGGTCATGCCGCAGATGTCGAAGGTCGAGCTGTACGCCGCGATCCGGCGTGACCACCGCGACGGCATGAAGATTCGTGAGATCTCGCGCAAGTACAACGTGTCGTGGCGGACGATCAGGAAGGCCGTGGACTCGGTCTGGCCGGAGCCGCGGAAGAAGCTCCCGCCGCGCGCGACCGCCCTGGACCCGTACAAGGCGGTAGTCGACGGGATCCTGAGGGCGGACCTGGACGCGCCGCGCAAGCAGCGGCACACGGTCACCCGGATATTCCACCGCCTGGTCGAGGAGCACAGTGCCGACGTCTCCTACCAGCAGGTCCGCCGCTACGTCGCCGACCGCAAGCCGCAGATCCTGGTGGAGTCGGGCAAGGCTCCGATCGAGGCGTTCGTCCCGCAGACGCACCAGCCCGGCATGGAGGCCGAGGTCGACTTCGGGGACGTGACGGTGCGGCTCGCCGGCGAGCTGGTGACCTGCTATCTGTTCTCCTTCCGCCTGTCGTATTCGGGCAAGGCCGTCCACCGCGTCTTCGCGTCCTGCGGGCAGGAGGCGTTCTTCGAGGGCCATGTCCACGCGCTGCGGACGTTGGGCGGGGTTCCGCGGAGCAAGGTCCGCTACGACAACCTGAAGGCGGCCGTCGCCCGGGTGCTGGGGCTGAGCCGGGCACGGGTGGAGGCCGACCGGTGGATCGCCTTCAGGTCGCACTTCGGGATCGAGAGTTTCTACTGCCGGCCCGGCATCGAGGGCGCCCACGAGAAGGGCGGCGTCGAGGGGCAGATTGGCTACTTCCGCCGCAACCACTTCGTGCCGGTGCCGGAGGTCGATTCGCTGGCGAAGCTGAACGAGCTGGTCGAGCAGTGGGACCGGCACGACGGGCGGCGCCGGATCGGGTCCAGGGCCCGGACGATCGACGAGTACTTCGAGGACGAGCGCCCTCGGCTGCTGCCGCTGCCGGAGGACCCGTTCGAGACGGGGCGGGTCTTCACCCCGCGGGTCGACCGCTACGGCCAGATCGCGGTCCGCACCAACCGCTACTCGGTGCCGGTGAGACTGATCGGCAAGCGCGTCCGGGTACTGCTGCACGCCTCCCACCTGGTGGTCTACGACAAGAACGTCGAGGTGGCCCGGCACGAGCGGCTGATCGCCAAGGGCGCCTGCCGGCTGGAGCTGGACCACTACCTGGAGGCCCTGGTCCGCAAGCCGGGCGCCTTCCCCGGCGCGACCGCACTCGACCAGGCCCGCTCCGCCGGGAAGTTCACCCCGGTCCACGACGCCTGGTGGGCCGCGGCGGTCAGGGCCCACGGCGACTCCGAGGGCACCCGGGCTCTGATCGAGGTACTGCTTCTGGGCCGCCACCTCGCGCACGAGCACATCGTCGCCGGCCTGGCCACAGCCCTTCGGGCCGGGGCCCTGACCGCGGACGCGGTCGCGCTGGAGGCCCGCAAGGCAGCCCAGGCCGAGGACGAACCCACCGCCCCCGACATCCCGGCACCGCGGCCGGCTACAGGGCCGGGAGCGGCGACCGTGACGTTCCTGCACGAGTGGCGGCTCGCGCATCTTCCGCTGGACACCAGGCCGCTGCCGTCGGTGTCGCACTACGACCAGTTGCTCCGACACCGCCGCGCCGGCGGCGGTGACCTGCGAGAGGGAGAAGCGCCATGACCCTGCCCCGCCAGCGGAACCTGACCGAGCAGGCCGCGACCACGGCCATCGACACCGCCTGCCGACTGCTGCGGTTGCCGTCGATCCGCAGCGAGTTCGCTGAGATCGCCGACCGGGCGGCGAAGGACCAGATGACCTATCGAGGGTTCCTCGCCGAGCTGCTGATGACGGAGTGCGACGACCGGGCCCGACGCCGCTCGGAGCGGCGGATCAAGGCCGCCGGGTTTCCCCGGGACAAGTCGCTGCGGGCCTTCGACTTCGACGCCAACCCGAACATCGACCCCGCCGTGGTCAACACTCTCGCCAGCTGCGAGTGGATCAAGAAGAGCCAGCCGCTCTGCCTGATCGGCGACTCAGGCACCGGCAAGTCCCACATGCTCATCGCCCTGGGCACCGAAGCCGCGATGCAGGGCTACCGCGTCCGCTACACCCTCGCCACGAAACTCGTGAACGAGCTGGTCGAGGCCGCCGACGAGAAGCAGCTGAACAAGACCATCGCCCGCTACGGCCGCGTCGACCTGCTCTGCATCGACGAACTCGGCTACATGGAACTCGACCGCCACGGCGCCGAGCTCCTCTTCCAGGTGTTGACCGAGCGCGAGGAGAAGAACAGCGTCGCCATCGCCTCCAACGAGTCCTTCGGCGGCTGGACCAAGACCTTCACCGACCCCCGCCTCTGCGCGGCCATCGTCGACCGCCTCACCTTCAACGGCACCATCATCGAAACCGGTACCGACTCCTATCGCCTCGCCAGCACCCGGGCACGGACCGAGGCACCTGCCAAGGCTGGCTGACTGCCGAAGGCCTTGATGGTCTTCCCCTAGAAGGGCGGAGGACCATCAGGTTGGCAGGGGACATCCGGCGTGAGCATTTCGTGGATGCAGCGGCGCAGCCCGCTGCCGTAGTAGTCGACCGGCTCGAGCCACGGCACCCGCTGGAACAGGTCGCTGCATCGGTCGGTACTCGGGTCGGTCAGGAGGGCTCGGAGCTCGTCGGGGACCGGGTCGCCGGACAGGCACAGCCAGGCGAGGCCGGCGCCGATGCGGATCTCGGGCGATCGGCCGGGATCCGACCACAGCTCCCGGGCCCACGACGGAGCGTTTTCATCCTGGTGTTCGCGGGCGAGCTGGGCGATGGCCAGGATCAAGCTCACGCGGACCACCGGATCGGCTTCCACCGCCAGCCTGCGGTGCAGGGTTGAGGAGACGCGCTGGATCTCGCTGGTCGCCGCCGCCAGGACGAAGGCGGTCGCGGAGCGGACATCGGGATCGGGGTCAGGGAGAAGAGGGAACAGAAGGTGCAGGTCGTCCGTGATGGCATCGCGAGCAGCCTGAATCGTCCAGTTCGTCGGACACATCGTGGTGCCCTCCGCCTCCAGCGGATCCTCGGCGACTTGGAGAAGACCTTCGCGTGTTCCGTCTCCGAAGTGCTGGCATCGCCCGATTTCGGCGACCAGGCGCAGGGTGTCCGCCCGGAGCCCGGGAAGCCCGGTGGCCGCGATCCGGAGCAGGAACGGTACTGCCAGGGCTCCCACCGCGATCGTGCTGCCCTGGTGGTGGAGGTGATTCCACAGTTCTCCCAAGGCCCGGCCGGCGGCTTCGGCGTCTGCGGAGGCGAGCGTCGCGAGGCGACCGGGAACCTCCTCGCCCGGTCCGTAGAAGTGCGGGAACCGCTGCCAGGGGATCTCGTCGTACTTGAACCCGTCCTTGACCTCCCGCGGGATCGCGCCCATGACCGTCCGCATGTCGGCATCCGTGCCTGCCCACGGCTCGGGCCACCTGGCCCAGCGCTCATCGTCCATGGTTTGGCCTTCCGGTTTACCGACACCATCCGAACCCCGGGAGTCTAACGACCGATGATCAAGAGCACGGTCCGCCGCTGCCGCACTCCGGCGGCACCACACCACGGTGACGTCATTTCTCGTGAGCATCTACAGCATTGAAGATCGCCAACTGCTGCCCAAACCACTGATCAAACGCTGCTACTTCACGTGAACGAAGCCACTCCGGTCACCCGGGGGATGCGGGTGACTCGGGGGATGCGGGTGACCGGCGGGCGCCGACCGTGAAGAGGGCGCCGCCGGGGTCGCTGATCATCGTCTCGGGTCCGTCGTCCGGGGAGACGGTCGGCGGGGCGGCCTCTCCGCCCGCCTTCCGTGCCGCCTCGGTGGCCGCCGTCAGGTCGTCGACCTGGAAGCGGACGTGCCACCGGGGGCGCAGCCGTGGGTCGGGGGAGCCCCCGTCGCCGCCGCCGCGCAGGGTGGCGACGGTGTTGTCGCCCTCGCGGACGACCACGGTGTCCTGCTGGTAGGCGTAGCCGACCTCGCAGCCGCCCGGTTCGAGGGGGTCCCAGCCGAAGACCTCGGCGTAGAAGATCGCGGCGTCGAAGGCGTGGCTCGTGCGCAGTTCGAGGGAGGCGGGCGCGCTGCCGCTCCCGATCGACCAGGGCAGGGTGCGGCCCTCCCAGAAGCCGAACCCGGCCCCCTCGCGGTCCGCGGCGACGGCTCCCCTGCCGGGGCCGAGCCGGATCGGTCCGACGGCGATCGTGCCGCCGCGTTCCCGTACGCGGGCGGCGGTGGCGTCCACGTCGGTGACGGCGAAGTAGGGGGTCCAGGTGGTGGCGGTGGGCAGGCCGGGCCCGATCCGGCCGATCCCGGCGACGGGCAGGCCGTCGGCGTGCGCGACGGTGAACCCCTCGCCCAGGGTGCCGGAGCGGAAGGTCCACCCGAGCACGGCCGAGTAGAAGTCCTGTGCGGCGCGCAGGTCCTGGGTCATGAGACTGACCCAGCAGGGAAAGCCGTGTGCGGGGGTGCTCCGCTCTGCCGCCGTCATCGGGATCCGTCTCGTCGCCGGAACAACATGCCTTACATACCTACGCCGCGCGGGTCGGCGGCGCCACCCGGGCGCGTACCCCGGGTCCGGCGGACGCGAACCTTTCGCCGGGGGTGTGCGCGTGCGACCTCGGCCGGCCCCATGGCGGGTTCACCGTACGGCGGGCGCCGCCGCGGGTTCGCCCAGGTGCCGGGCGGCCGTGCGCCAGGCGGTGGTGACGGCTTCGCGGGCGGTGGCGGTCGCCGCCTCGACGCCCTGGGGCAGGTGCACCGGCGCACCGAGGTGGACGTGGAGGCGGGGGCGGCGGGCCGGGGCGGTGAGGAAGCCCGCGATCTGCTTGGCGCCCGAGCCTGAGGTCACCCGGCGGGCACCGGCCTGGCCGAGGGGGACGACGGGCGCGCCCGACGCGTGGGCCAGGCGGGCGAGGCCGCTGCGGAAGCTCTCCGGCGGCGCCTCGGCCGCGTCCGTACGCAGCGGCAGCCGGCCCTCCCCGTAGAGGAGGACGTGGCGGCCCGCGCCGAGCGCGGCGGCGGCCGTGTCGAGGGCGTCGGCCGCCCGGTGGGTGTTGCGGTGTACGGGGACGTGACCGCCACGCTCCAGAAGCCGGCCGAGGACCGGGATGCGCCAGAGGCCGGCGGTGGCCAGGACGACCGGCTCGACGCCCAGGCGCAGCAGCGCGGCCAGGACGACGCCGGGGTCGGCCAGGGAGGTGTGGTTGGCGACGATGATGGAGCCGGGCGCCGGGGCGCCGGCGTCGTCGGATGTGACCGTGAGGCGGCCGAGGCAAGGGATGACGGCGGCTGCGACGCTGCTGAGCACGGCTCTCCTGTGGTCCGGTCGATGAGGTGACCTGCGCGGTCGTGATCATCGTCGCGGCGGCCGGGATCTCGGACCTGAGTTCGGATACTCAGTGGGAGTGGGCGGTCCTCCTGATCCGGTACGCGGCCCGGGGCGGAAGTGAGCTGCTGAGTCGCTCCCCCGGCCCTTGACGCCTTGGCGGTGCCAGGGGCCGGGGGGCTGTTCGTTTCGTACGGGGTCAGACCGCCAGCCACACCGCCGTGTCCCGGGGCAGCCGGCCGTCGTCGTCCAGGGGGCCGCTGGCCAGTAGTACGCGGGTGTGGGCCGGGAGTTCGGCGGGGGCTTCGGCCAGGTTGACCGCGCAGACCAGGGTGGCGCCGCGCGCGAGGACGAGGAGGTCTCGCTCCTCGCTGAGCCAGCGCAGCTGCCCGGTGTGCAGCTCGGGCAGGGAGCGCCGCAGCCGCAGGGCCTCGCGGTAGAGGGCCAGCATGGAGGCCGGGTCGGCGGCCTGGAGGTCGGCGGCGCGGGATGCCCAGTCGGCCGGGAGCGGCAGCCAGGGCTCCACGGTCGAGCCGAAGCCCGCGTACGGTTCGTCCGCCGCCCAGGGCAGCGGGGTGCGGCAGCCGTCGCGGCCGGGGGCCCGGCCCTGGGAGCGGAAGTACATCGGGTCCTGGATGCGGTCCAGCGGTACGTCGGCCTCCGGCAGGCCCAGCTCCTCGCCCTGGTAGAGGTAGACGGAGCCGGGCAGGGCGAGCGAGAGCAGCGCTGCCGCGCGGGCGCGGCGGGTGCCGAGTTCCGGGTCGCTGGGGACGCCGAACGCCTTGCTGGTGAAGGCGAAGCTGGTGTCCTCGCGGCCGTAGCGGGTGACGGTCCGGGTGATGTCGTGGTTGCAGAGGACCCAGGTGGCGGGGGCGCCGACCGGGGCGTGCTCGGCGAGGGTCTCGTCGATGGACCGGCGCAGCCGCTCGCCGTCCCAGGGGCAGCTGAGGAAGTTGAAGTTGAAGGCGGTGTGCAGTTCGTCGGGGCGCAGGTAGCGGGCGAAGCGCTCGGAGTCGGGGAGCCAGACCTCGCCGACGAAGATGCCGCCGAACTCGTCGGCGATGGCCCGCCAGCCACGGTAGATGTCGTGGAGTTCGTCCCGGTCGACGTACGGGTGGGGCCCCGGGTGTCCGGCGACGTCCGGCAGGGCGGGGTCCTTGGCGACGAGGGCGGCGGAGTCGATGCGGACACCGGCCACGCCCCGCTCGAACCAGAAGCGCAGGACGTCCTCGTGCTCCTGGCGTACGGCGGGGTGGGCCCAGTTGAGGTCGGGCTGTTCGGTGGCGAAGAGGTGCAGGTACCACTCGCCGTCCTCGACCCGGGTCCAGGGCACTCCCCCGAACTCGCTCTCCCAGTCGTTGGGCGGCAGTTCGCCGCTCTCGCCGCGGCCGGGGCGGAAGTGGAAGAGCTTGCGCTCCGGGCTGCCGGGGCCCGCGGCGAGCGCCGCCTGGAACCAGACGTGCTGGTCGGAGACGTGGTTGGGCACGATGTCGATGATGGTGCGGATGCCCGCCTGGCGGGCCTCGGCGATGAGTTTCTCGGCCTCGGCGAGGGTGCCGAAGGAGGGGTCGATGACCCGGTAGTCCGCGACGTCGTAGCCGCCGTCCGCCATCGGGGAGAGATACCAGGGCGTGAACCACAGGGCGTCGACGCCGAGTTCGGCCAGGTAGGGCAGCCGGGACCGCACACCCGTCAGATCGCCGGTGCCGTCGCCGTCGCCGTCGGCGAAGCTGCGGACGTAGACCTGGTAAATGACGGCCGAGCGCCACCAGTCGTCGGCGGCAAGCTGGCTGCCTTCCATAAGGCGGGTTCCTTTCGGACGGGCGCGGTCGCCGGCGGGGTGTGCCGGTCCGCGCAACAGGGAGGAGCTGGAGGTTCTGGCGCCGCCGCCCCGGAGCGGGGCGGGAAGCCGGGGACGGCGGCGGGTCGAAGGCGGGCGGTACGGCCGGCCAGGGGTGTCTTCGGTGCCGGCCGCCGGTCAGCCCTTCGTGCCGCCCGCGCTGATTCCGGCGATGATGTGCCGCTGGAAGACCAGGAACATCAGGACCATGGGGATGCTCGCGATGACCATGGCCCCGATCAGCACGGTCAGGGGCACGTTCTGGGAGAGCTGGACCAGGGCGACGCTGATCGGCTGTTTGTCGGTGTCGGAGAAGACCATCAGGGGCCAGAGGAAGTCCTGCCAGACGGCGACCAGCGCGAAGATCGAGACGACGCCGAGCACCGGCCGGGACAGGGGCAGCACGATGGACCAGAGCGTGCGGAGCTTGCCCGCCCCGTCGATCTCGGCGGCCTCCAGGACCTCCCGCGGTATCTGGTCGAAGAACCGCTTGAGCAGGTAGAGGTTGAAGGCGTTCGCGACGGCCGGCAGCCAGATGGCCAGCGGGTCGTTGAGCAGGTTGACGTGGATCAGCGGCATGTCCGCGATGGTCAGGTACTTCGGTACGACGAGGGCCTGGACCGGCACCATCAAAGTGGCGAGGATGCCGCCGAGGATCACCTTGCCGAAGGCGGGCTTCAGCTTGGACAGGGCGTAGGCGGCGGCCGTGCAGAAGATGATCTGCAACACCCAGGCGCCGGTCGCCTGGACCACCGTGTTCCACAGGTGGGTCGGCAGCCGCATCAGGTCCCAGGCGTCGGTGTAGCCGGTCACCCGCCACTGTTCGGGGACGAGGGTGGGCGGGGTGCGCACCACTTCCTCGGGCGGCTTCATCGCGCCCGTGACCATCCAGTAGACGGGGAAGAGGAACGCGAAGGCGAAGAGGAGGACGACGAGGGCGAACACCGACCAGTACGTGACCTTGCCGCGCCGTCCGGCGAGCGCGAGCGGGGAGACGATGGTGCGTACGGCCCTCTCGGCCGGTGCGTCCGCGGGCCGCTTGGCGAGCGTGGCGGGCGGCTGCTGTACCGGGGGCGGAGCTGTCTGGGTCATGAGTGGCGGCCGCTCCTTACTCAGTCGGTGCGGGTGAGTCGCAGATACAGGGCGGAGAAGGCGCTGAGCACCAGCAGGAGCATCACGCTGAGGGCGGACGCGCCGCCGAAGTCGTTGTAGAGGAAGGCGTACTTGTAGATCAGGTAGAGAACGGTGACGGTGGAGTTCTCCGGCCCGCCTCCGGTGATGACGAAGGGTTCGGTGAACACCTGCATCGTCGCGATGACCTGGAGCAGCATCAGCATCAGGATGATGAAGCGGGTCTGCGGGATCGTGACGTGCCGGACGCGCTGCCAGATGGACGCGCCGTCCAGCTCGGCCGCCTCGTACAGCTCACCGGGGATGCCCTGGAGCGCGGCGAGGTAGATGAGGACGGTGCCGCCCATGTTGGCCCAGGTGGCGACGATGACCAGGGAGACGAGGGCGGTGTCGGCGCCGTTGGTCCAGTTCGACGTCGGCAGGTGGAAGAAGCCGAGGACCTCGTTGGCGAGGCCCGCGCCCGGATCGTAGAACCACTTCCACAGCAGGGCGCTGACCACCGGCGGGATCATCACCGGCAGGTAGACGACGACCCGGAAGAACGCCTTGGAGTGGCGCAGTTCGTTGAGGACCAGGGCCATGACGAACGGGATGGCGAAGCCGATGACCAGGGCGAGCACGGTGAAGGTGAGCGTGTTGCGCCAGGCCGCCGTGAACTCGGGGTCCTGGAAGACCCGGGTGAAGTTGGCGGTGCCCACCCACTGGGGGTCGGAGCCGGGCGTGTACTTCTGGAACGCGATGATCACCGACCGGACGGCCGGGTACCAGGAGAAGAGGATGAAGCAGAGCAGTCCGCCGGTCAGGAAGGCGTAGGCGGTGGCCTGGTCGGCGATCTTCCGGCGCAG